>CAYLXX010000028.1:8893-10482 GCA_964387955.1 uncultured Gammaproteobacteria bacterium | reverse complement strand
CTATTACTTGACACTGCGGACAATAAAAACTACTTCTGCCTCCGTGTTTAATGCGTTCAATTTTAGTACCGCATCGGAGACAGGGGAGGCCTTCGTGATGATAGACTTTGAAATGATTTTGGTAATCGCCTCTTGTGTTGTCGGGAACAACATAGGACTCATCAGATGAACCTTTGCGTTGGAGTGCCTCGGCGATAATGACCTTAATCGCCTTATATAGCTCCCCTATTTCCACGTCGCTTAATGCATTGGCCTTTCTGAGGGGGTGAATGCGCGCTTTCCAGAGCGAATCATTGGCATAAATGTTGCCAATGCCGGTGAATTTATCTTGCTCCAGAAGTAAATTTTTTATCGGTTTACGAGAACTAGAAATTGATTTCTTAAAATAGGCCAAAGTGAAATCTGGGGACAAAATATCAATTGATTTTGTTTCTTCAGGATGATCGAGAAGCCTCATCCAGCCAAATTTACGCACATCATTGAAGTAGAGTGCTGAGTTGTCAGTGAAATAGAGGATGATTCTGGTCGATTTGGCGGGCATTTTGTTGGTGCCGGCTCTGGGGATCTCTTTTGAGAAGACTGAATTATTTTTATCTTTGGAAAATAACAGCTGACCAGTCATCTTAAGGTGAATACTCATATACATTTCGCCGACTTTAATGGTGATGACTTTACCTTTACGAGTTAATGCGGTAATTTTTTTATTGAATAATTGCTTCGGGTCACCGATGAACTGTTTTTGCTCGCGTATATCAACGCTTTGAATAGTTTTACTGAGGAGATTGTGTTGAAGAGACAAACGGATGGTCTCAACTTCGGGCAGCTCGGGCATGGGTATCGACAAACGACATAATATTGGTCTTAAAAGTCTCTTCGCTGAAGGTTTCGGCGGTTTTGCGAGCAGCTATAGACAATTCTCGGTATTTTTTGGCAGGTAAAACATGCATAGTTTTAATTTTTTCGATAAGAGATTCGGCAGTTAATTCATCAAAAAGATAGCCATTTTTACCTTCTTCGACAATTTCTGGTACTCCTCCACTCCGATAGGCGATTACAGGTAATCCGTACCCCATTGCCTCGACTGGCGCGATGCCAAATTCCTCATCAACTGAGGCAAAAAGAAAAGCTTTAGCTCCCTGGTACATCGAAGTCATTACTTCATCTGAAACTGATCCCAGGAACTCGACAGTTTTACCGGCAAGGCTTTTAAGATGTTCTTCGTCACGACCAGTACCTATGATTTTGAGGTTTAATTTGAGTTCATTGGCAGCTTGAATAAGAAGATCAATATGTTTGGCTCGGGCGAGTCGGGAAGTGGTGATGTAGTAACTACCTTCTTCGTGTCTAGGCGCTTTTTTGGGTATCTGGACAGGCGGATAAATTACTACCGCATCGCGGCGATAAAATTTTTGGACTCTTTTTTTAGTCTCTTCAGAATTGACTATGAAATAATCCGGCCGTTGGGAGGAAATATAATCCCACATACGTAAACCATGATTGATAAATGTGCCGTAGACTTTAAAAGGCAGGTGTTTTTGCCACTCGACTGCAGTTTCGTAAAAATAAAAAGATCGGGGAGGATGATGAAG
>CAYLXX010000028.1:0-8793 GCA_964387955.1 uncultured Gammaproteobacteria bacterium | reverse complement strand
TTTGCCACTCGACTGCAGTTTCGTAAAAATAAAAAGATCGGGGAGGATGATGAAGGTAACAGATATGCGTAGTGCCAGGTTTGGTGATGATGCCTTTGGACATAAACCACCCAGATGAAGAAATCACCAAATCAAATCCCGAGAAATCAAAACTCTCCCAAATTTTGGGTATCAGAAACCGTAAAGGGGAGTAAAATCGATTAAAAAGAGGTACTTTTTGTGCCCAAGAGGTGTGAATTTCCCAATCCTTAAACTTATCCGCGTGTATCCCCAACGTTTCGGGATTATAAAATGCGGTATAAACAGGTGCTTCTGGGTACATATGCTTGAGTGAAACAAGCACGCGTTCTGCTCCGCCAAACTCCTGAATCTGGTCATGAACTAGCGCAATCTTCATTTGGGTATATTATACTTTACCTTATGAACATTCTTCAGGTTATTATTCTCGGGATAGTCGAAGGCGTGACTGAGTTTTTGCCGATTTCCTCCACATTTCACCTGATTTTTGCCTCTAAGTTAATGGGTATTCAACAAAATGAGTTCACCAAACTTTTTGAGGTTTTTATACAATCAGGCGCTATTCTCTCCGTTCTCCTTCTCTATTTTCGCGAAATTATCCGAGATCGGGAATTAATTATCAAAACTTTGGTGGCTTTTTTCCCCACCGCGGTTGTTGGCCTAATTCTGTATAAAGTCATCAAAAATGTGTTTTTCAACTCCCCTATCCTTATGTTGGGAGTGTTTGTCGGCATCGGTATAGTTTTTATAATTTTTGAATATTTTATAAAAAATAAAAAAATCGCTCTTAAAAAAGACACTAATTCTATAAGTTTTCGTGATGCGATAGTTATTGGACTCATCCAAAGTTTGGCCGTGATTCCGGGCGTTTCCAGAGCAGGCGCAGTACTTCTGGGAATGATGCTACTTCGCTATAAGCGCGATGAAGCAGCCAAATTCTCATTTATTTTGGCGATACCCACCATATTTGCCGCCTCGGCGCTTGATTTGTATAAAAGTAAAGATTATTTACTGACCCACAGCGGAGATTTCTTGCTTTTACTTGTGGGATTGGTAACAGCGTTTATTTCGTCGTATTTTGTGGTGAAGTGGCTGATAGGTTATTTGAAAAAAAATACGCTCACAAATTTTGGATGGTATAGAATAATTGCAGGTGTACTTCTGGCGATTTTTGCGTTAAAGTAAAAGTATTGCATGCGTCACTCATACAAACTCAAGATTATCCGGAAACGTAAGAATGCCAACAAAGTCTCTTTGATTCTATTAATTATTCTTGTTGGAGTAATTCTGCTTCTAGGATTTACAGAGCTAGATGCGCGACTTTTTTTTGGAGGGTTTGCCGCCAGTTTCACAAGAGTGACTATTTCCTACTTTATTTCACTTATATTGGCGATTATTTTGACATTGGTTGTCACTGCTTCACCCACAATTGAAGCGATTAGCGTCCCGATCCTTGACGTTCTCCAGAGTTTTCCCTCATTTGCGTTATTCCCCCTCTTTGTTATTTGGTTTGGGCGCAATTCTATTGTGACCATTCTCATATTGATAATAAATATGATTTGGCCAATACTTTTTACCTTACTCACAGGGAAAAAACAGATTAAGGAGGAGCTGGATGAAGCAGCCTATGCGTTTGGCGCCCGCGGACATAAATACTTGGTATATGTGCTATTTCCGCTTCTTTTACCAGCAGTGATCACTGGTTCGCTTGTAGCTTGGGGTGAGGCCTGGGAGGCGATTATAGCCGCAGAAATCATAGTGGCAGTACCAGGAGTCGGTACGTATCTTGCACAAGCAGGCGGATCAAATCATATATCGGTTTTGATAGTGGGTATATTTTTACTGCTGACAATACTTTTTATTATCAATAAATTAGTTTGGTTGACTTTACTTAATTCCAGCACCAAATACCAACAAGAATGATAAAAGCTCAGGAGATAACTAAAAAATTTGAGGTGGATAACCAGATTTTCACCGCCATTGAGAATATAAGCTTTGAGGTAAAGCGTGAAGAGTTTATGGCTATCGTTGGTCCTTCAGGTTGTGGTAAATCTACACTTCTTCGAATTATAGCCAATCTCCAAAAACCTACTTCAGGTAAAATCATCTGGGAACAAGAGCCTGAAATCGGGTTTGTCTTCCAAAATTACGCGCTATTCCCCTACTTGACTGTGTATAAAAACATTGAGTTTGGTTTGAAAATGTTGGGTGTGGAGGAGTCGAAGCGTAAACAAGTTGTGCATGAGTTGATTGAGGAAATGGGTTTGGCTGGGTTTGCCGATAAGCATCCGAAAGAGTTGTCAGGCGGTATGAAACAGAGAGTTGGTATTGCTCGTGCTCTGGCTGTTGACCCCAATATATTATTGCTAGATGAGCCATTTTCCTCGCTTGATGAATTTACGGCCGAATCATTGCGCAGATTGTTGCTGCAGATCTGGCATAAACGAAAAATCACTATTATTATGGTGACTCATCTGGTGCAAGAATCACTTGAATTAGCAGATAAGGTTCTCGTAATGCGATCGGGGCCAGGAAGGGTAAGAACAATCGTGGAAAACCCTCTTGAGCGGCCCCGTAATCTGAGAAGCAGTGAATTTTATACACTTGAAGATAAGCTCATCCACATGATTCGTAGATAACTCACTTTTCTTCGGGAATAAATTTACCAAAAAGTACAGTAATAATGGTTAAGGTGATGGGTATCAATAAAAATAATAAAAAGGCATAGTGATTGTGAAACAGTTGATGAGTATTATTACCCAAAACTTGACCAAACTTCATAAAAATTAGTATCCACGCTACTACAGAAATAGCTTCGCTTATAATGAACGTTTTAAAATCGATTCCGGCAATTCCTGAAAAGATCGTGATTGGTATACGAAATCCAGGTATATGTCTGCCAAAGATGATGACGAGCGGCCCGTACTTGCGAAATTTTTTCTCCAGAAAATTGAGTTTTTTTTGGTTGAGATGAAAAAATTTCCCAAATCGTAAGACCACGGGTTTACCAAACTTTGAGGCCAGATAAAACAATATCGACGATCCTGCCAAAATACCTATAAAGAGTAATATAAAGGCAAAATGAAACGATATTACTCCCCTAGATATTTGGTAGCCGACATAGGAGATATAAATATCGCCGGGGACGGGCAGCGGGATGCCTGCTTCTTCTGCAAAAAGCAGACTCATCGGCCCCACAAGTGGGTGCAAATGGAAGAAAGCAACAATGGCGTCTTCAATAGAATCAAACATGGTCTTGTTAATTACCAACTACTGTGCGTTGACTGTGATTGTGGGGCCGTTGGCAATATTACCAGCTCCGTCGTAGACTTTGGAATAGATTGTATGACTAGCATGTCTTTTTGGTACATTCCACCAGCAGTAATATAGAGGAGTTGGTGTAACGCCTGGATTGTGGGCTGTGCTATTTGGTCCAATTGCATTACAGAGCAGAGCACCGTCGATATATAGTTCTACTTTGGCAATCGATTCATTATCTTCTGCGAAGGCGCCAACAATAGTTTGCGCACCAGCCGAGATAATACTGTTGTTTGTAGGAGTGGAAATGTGTGTGATAGGAGATAATGGATCACCTTGCATTGGTATCGGTTGGCCTACGAGCGTTTGAACTATATTTACGTCTCCTTGGTTAACATACCCATCGCCGTTAAGATCATATCTTCTCCATAAAAATATTTGACTCCAGATATAGTTAGGGTCTTGAGGATTGGCGTCTATAAGATCCAACGAAACTCCATTTCCTTCGCCTAGGTGAGCCGAAACGCTAGCGACATCGTAACTATTTATCTGATTATTGTCGTCGAAATCAGGTAAGTAAGGATCAATTTCATCGTCAGGCGCATCAGTGCCTCTACCTTTCAGATAATTACCTGCTACGAAGTGTGTGTAATGTTTGGTTGAATCTGGAGGGTATGCAGTATAGTGATATGAATATTCTCCAATAAGTCGTTCTAACGAATCATTAAAGCCATCATGATCGGCGTCGGCGTTAAGACATCTATGGTAGTAAAAAACCGGCCAGCCATCTTCCCAATCACCATTTACTTTTATGTTTGTAGCTGCGGTATTACCCACGTTTCTTACTTTTATTGAGTAAAAATAAGATACCTGATCAAATGGATTAGGAAACATACATAAATGAGCAGTATTGCCCACGTTTGGAGCAATGATTGTTTGACCGATTTGAGTGTTATCTGATGTAACATAATCTGGATATGGGACAACGGTCGATAGCTCAAGCGTAGATGAATCCCAAGTTAATTCAGCTGATACTTCTGGCACCTCTCCTCGACAAGAAGGTCGTGATGGGGTAAAAATAAACTCCTGACCTGGCTGTAATGAGCCGCTTGCCGCCCATTTTAACGAGTCATCTACATCGGTGCAAGGACGGTTTAGATGAATGTCATACTGTTCTTGCGTGACAGTCATGCCTGCTGGTTGAGAAGGTGTAGGTGTTCTTCTAGCGCGTGCCTCTGTGTTTTGAGAAACAAATTGGTTTGACGTATTAAATCTGGTGGATAAAAAAACTATACCTACAAAGAGTAAGATACCGGTTATGAGGATGGCAAACTGAGTCGGCGAAGATGTATGCGATTTCTCCTGCATTGATTTTTGATTAATTTCGTTAAATTAACGATAGAGTATATTTCCAGATATGTCAAGGAGGGATAAAATTGGAGCGGTGGACCGGATTTGAACCGGCGACCTTCTCCTTGGCAAGGAGACATTCTACCGCTGAACTACCACCGCATCTGATGATAATTATACCATTGAGAATAGGAGATATAAAGGAGGTTACTGTATTACCAAGTCGTCTAAGTTAGTAGCGCCACCGTTGGATGCACCAAGAGTGACAGATGTGCAGGTTTGTGTCCAATTGGTTGTAATAGTTACAAGATGCCCGAAGTTTGCAGGTGTTATAGCGTATGAGAATGATTGCGATCCACATGTACCTGTTATTGTAACATTTGGATTACCGTTGGTTCCTGACGTAACTGCCTTCAAGCTGACCAATTTTCTAGGAGTAATAAATGTAAATGTTGCTGACTTAGGAGTAGTGTCACCTACGTAAGTAAGTGAATTGGTTGAGTCATACGGTGCCCATGGTCCTGATAAATACCAGGCAGTTTGGCTGGTACCCCAGTTAATGATCCCTGTTGGATACTGACCCGTCAGAGCAGCTTCAACTGTATGACCGGAAATATTAGTGTCGAAATTAATAGTTTGTATACCTGTTGGAATAGGCGAAGGTGTAGGAGTTAATGACCAGTAAATACAAGCTGGAGCATTGGTCACTGATTGGCCGAAGTGTTGCTGAATCTGATTGTAATCGAGTATTGACACAGTATGGTCACAGTTGACATCAGCACAGTTTGTAGATGAGGTACAGGCGTTTCCTTGCTGTCTTTTATAGAGGTTAAAGTCTTGTGCATTGATAGTTCCATCTCTGTTTACATCTGCTCTTCTGAAATCTAATGGTTCAATTGTTGGAGTAGGAGTTCGAGTTGGTGTTGGTGGGACAGGTGTGCTAGTTGGAGGGATAGTTGGCGAAACAGGAATTGTTGGGATAGGTGTGCCGCCAGTATTGAAATTAGTCGCTTCAGCTATAATTCTGTCTCTTACTGAGATGCCGTATGGGCTGCTTGGTACAAAGTTAGTATTAGTACCTGTTAATAGACATGGGCAACCTTCACTATCAAAAATCCAAGCAGTCCAGCCAATGTGGCGAGTGCCATTATTCATTTCGCTCATAAGATCAAGAGTATCTTGTTGATTCATCTGTCCACCAGTACCAAATTCAGTTACAAGTACAGGATATCCTGCATCAGCAACAGGCAAGAAGTATTCCCAATCGTTTGAGCCTGCTCGGGTGTCATAAGGGTGTGATGAATAGACTACATTTACTGCTCCATCAGCCGTGATAGGGTCTGGATGACCAATTTCACCATTTGTAACAACTGGTGAAATATCACGTCCATAGCCATCTCCTGATGCTAATATTAAGTGTTTTTGTTCACCAGCTTGTGGTATGTCCACTGCACGCATATCTGTGATAATGCTGTCATATAGAGGTCGAATTACATTCCAGGTAACACGAATATTTTGTCCATTCCAAGCGCTGTCACTGTGTGGCTCAGCTTGAAGCATGAAAAGTACATTTGATCTAGTTCTGAAGTGGTTAACCATATTGATCATAGCCTGATGATAATCTGGATCGACATTGGTATAATTATTCACTCCAATAAGCGGTGGTTGATCACCATTTAGAGCCTGGTAATAATAAGCAAAAATGATATACATGCCATTGTTTTGGGCTAATTGTTGGTATTGATCGAGAATTCCCATATAGGTTGGGTCATTGGTAGCAACAGGATGTGAAGCAAATCCGTGAGTAATAAGATTGGCATGCCAAACACTAGCAAGTTGAGGAATAGCTACGTTTTCAAATGACATATCAGGATACACCCATTCGTTACGAAGTACATTGGTGCCTCTTAATTCAACTGGTTGGTTATTATCTGCTCGGACGATGCGACCATTCATAGTTTTAAGCCATGGAAGAACAGTCTGAGGTACTGCTGGTGCAGAAGCTGCTTCAGAGTAAGGGCTTTGATTCATTTGGGCTTTGTTGGAGATTAAAACAACTGAGAAGGCGAGTAATATCGTAGCAACAATCATCAAAACACCGACTGATGTCTTAACATGTCGATTCGTATAATCTTTGAAATAAGAAAACATATTTTTATGTGACATAACCAATGATTTCACGTTAGCATGTAGTTTCTGAGTTGTCAAGTAGTAAATTTATTTTTACTGAGAAGAAACAGTAATTGGCGCGCTAGTAGTAGCATTTCCTCGATCGTCATAAACTTTAGAATACATCGTGTATGTTACCCCTCTTCGCTTAGGGGAGGACCAAAAACAATTGTAAAGAGGACTAAATGGGGTACCACCGTTGGCAAACGGCCATTTGGGACTGTATTCTGTACAGATCAACGAGTTATTTGCATAAAATTCAACTCTTTGTACGGCCTGATGTGATACAGCGTAAGCGCCAACCATAATATATGAGCCAGCTGAAAAGCCTGAGCCATTTACAGGTTGTTCCATGCGACTAAATGGAGGAATGGTGACGCCAGATGGAATGGGGATAGGTAGGTTGACCAGGCTTTGCACTGTGCCGATATCTGCTTGATCCACATAGCCATCGCCATTTAGGTCATAATGGCGCCAAGGAAACTGTTGGTTTTCGATAGAGTGAGGATATCCGTGATTGTTGGTGATTTCGGCAAGCGATACTCCATTTCCCTGACCGAGATATGATTGGATGACTGTGAGATCATTTTGATCAACAACACCATCTTTG
Source organism: uncultured Gammaproteobacteria bacterium (assembly GCA_964387955.1). Taxonomy (GTDB): domain Bacteria; phylum Patescibacteriota; class Microgenomatia; order UBA1406; family GWC2-37-13; genus CAYLXX01. Next base: position 1,388 of record CAYLXX010000028.1, on the reverse strand, counting down.
TTAAGATCGGGTGGATAATAGGAAGTTTGTGTGCTTGAAGGGACTCCGGTTGCTCGTAAATAATTACAGCAAGGGGGTGGGTCGGATGAAATCCAGGAAGTTGCGGGTGAGTTGTCGTATTCAAGAGCATCATTAAAACCATCCCGATCGGCATCAGAGTTGGTACAGCGGTAAAAATAAAATGACGAATACCCGTTAGTCCAAATCCCATCGACATGTACATTGTTGGCAGTAGATGAACCGGTATTTCGTATTGTTATCGCATAATTTCGTGGTGGATTATAAATGCCTCCGTTGGTAAATTCGCATAAACTTGAAGTATTACCTACGTTGTAGCCCGTGATTGTTCTACCAGTTTGTTCGCCATCATTGGAAAAAACATCATTGTCATACGCCACTGTTGATACAACAACGTTGGATGATCCCCAGTTGGCTTTAATAGTTAAAGCAGGCGTTTCGCCGTAGCAAACTGATTTTGTGGGAGTAAAGGTATACGTTTCTCCGGGGCTCAATGTTCCGTCAACTGCCCAATCAAGTCTTGCGTCAACTCCGAGACAATCATTGGTGAGGTTGTTATATGCTTCTTGCGTAATATGCATTCCCGATCCACCTGGTGTGGGAGTTGCTCGTCGTGCCGCCATCGTGTTCAGGTCGGTTGTGTTATTGAGTCTTAAAGTGCCGATAATTACAGTTAAAAACAGGACTAAGCTAATGAGTATGCCGGCGCTGATATTTTTATTTTTTGAAGATGAATTAGCGTCCATGATCATGAGTCTAATAGACTCTGGAGGAGATGTCAATTATCAAAACTTACCGAAGGCTATAAAAAAAGTACCAATAATCATAAAAATTACACCTAAAACCAATGAAATATTGAGTTTTTCGCCCAGAAAAATGACGGCTAAAATGACGGTTAACGCCAAACTCAATTTATCAATCGGCGCAACTTGTGAAGCTTTGCCAATCTGGAGCGCATGAAAATAAAAAAGCCATGACAATCCTGTTGCTAGTCCTGAAAGAATGAGAAATGTAAGAGAGAACTTGGAAAGTGTGTGGAGTTGCTTAAAAGTACCCTGATACAAAACTATCCCCCATGCAAAAAAAAGTATAACGACGGTACGAACTGCAGTAGCCAAATTGGAATCGATATTTTTTATCCCAATTTTAGCCAGTATAGTCGTTAACGCCGCAAAAAAAGCCGATAAAAAAGCAAAAATGAGCCAATCCATATGGGTGCACAGGGTCAGAGTCGAACTGACATCTGAGGTTTTTCAGACCCCCGCCGTGACCACCTTGGCTACCTGTGCTTGAGCTAGTGCGTCTGCTTGGATTCGGACCAAGGACATCTACTTTATAAGAGTAGCGCTCTACCACTGAGCTACAGACGC
>CAYLXX010000027.1:0-11169 GCA_964387955.1 uncultured Gammaproteobacteria bacterium | reverse complement strand
CATATCTTGGTTTTACATTGGGTAAAAACTGGCACTCAATTGAAGGAATTTATCGTAAATTTGAGTACCTGATCGTTGGAATAATTATTATTGCAGCTGCGTACTATATATATCACAAAGTGAAAAAACTGCGCCGACGCGCCAAGTAAACCTTCGTTTACTTTTCCTCTGGACATGCTGTAGATTAAATGCTACAATGATTCTTTCTCATGTTCCAACTTGCTTCGGAGTTTAGTCCCACTGGCGACCAACCCCAGGCTATTGACAAGTTGAGCCAAGGGGTGAAGAGTGGCCTGAAAAATCAGGTCCTTCTTGGCGTGACCGGATCTGGTAAAACGTTTACCATGGCCAACCTCATCAGAGACCTCAATATGCCGGCGCTTATTATCTCGCACAACAAAACTCTGGCCGGCCAACTCTATCAGGAGATGCGTGATTTTTTTCCCACCAATGGCGTGTCGTACTTTGTGTCTTATTACGATTATTACCAACCTGAGGCCTATATTCCGACAACCGATACCTATATCGAGAAAGAAGCAGAAATCAATGAGTTGATTGATAAACTCAGACTGCAATCAACAACTAATATTTTGACGAGAAAAGATACCGTCGTCGTGTCGTCTGTATCCTGCATCTACAATATCGGTTCACCAGTTGAATATGGAAAATATATCGCAGAGATCGAAGTTGGCGCTGAAGCCGATTGGCTTACTCTCTCAAGGAGATTGGTAGAACTCCAATATGACAGATCTGAATTTGAGTTTAAGCGGGGAACTTTTAGACTTCGGGGAAATAGCATAGATATCTACCCCGCCTATGAAGATTTTGGAGTCAGAGTCGAGTCTGAACGCGGAAAAATTAAGAGTATCCATCGCTTTGATCCTTTAACCGGAGAACGAACCGACATAGATAATCCGAATAAAATAATTATTTATCCGGCCAAGCATTACCTAACTAATCCCGATGTTTTCAGATCAGTCGAGCAGAAAATCCGCGAGGATCTCAAGAAAGAGCATGCCGAACTAATGGCCCAAAATAAGTTGGTTGAAGCGCAGCGATTGCTTCGTAAAGTGAATTATGACTTAGAGATGATTAAGGAAGTTGGGTATGTAAACGGCATCGAAAACTATTCCAGATATCTTGATGGTCGCATGCCGGGCGATCCGCCATATAGTCTCTTAGATTACTTCAAGTCAGCCTACGGCGATAATTTCCTAGTTTTTATCGATGAATCCCACATGACAGTGCCGCAGTTAAGAGGCATGTATAACGGAGATTTTTCCCGAAAAAGGACGCTTATTGACTTTGGCTTCCGACTGAAAGCGGCCTATGATAATAGACCACTTAAATTCGACGAATTTTATAAAATTCCCCCTCATTTCATATATGTTTCCGCAACTCCTGATCAGTGGGAGGTTGAACAATCCAAACAAGAAATATTGATGGACACATCAGGAAAAAATCAACTGACTCCAGATTACGAAGGAGTAGCAGAACAACTCATTCGGCCAACAGGTATAGTTGATCCATACATTGAGATTCGTCCTGCTACAACCGAGATACCAGATCTGATCAAGGAAGTAGAAATCAGAGCAAAAAAAGGAGAGAAAGTACTTGTAACAACCCTCACAAAAAAAACAGCAGAAGACTTAACAGAATATTTTAAGGGAAAAAATGTTCGCGCAGCTTATCTACACAGCGACATTCATACACTCGAGCGCTCGGACGTACTTGATAACTTGAGAAAAAATGAATTTGATGCGCTTGTGGGCGTAAATTTACTAAGGGAAGGATTGGATTTACCAGAAGTGACGCTTGTGGCCATACTGGACGCTGATAAGGAGGGATTCTTAAGATCTCGCACCTCATTAACCCAAACTATGGGACGCGCTGCTCGAAATGTTTCTGGGAAAGTAATCTTGTATGCCGACGTGGTCACCGGGTCGATGAAAGCGGCTATAGCCGAAATCGACAGACGTCGCACCTATCAGCTTGATTACAATAAAGAACATAATATTACCCCCAAAACTATACTCAAACCGATTCGGGAACGAATCGCCAACAAAGAAGAAGAATATATGGCCATCGATCGTCCGCAAACCGAGTATAATGAGGAGTTTTTGGCACAAGTTCGCAACGATTCGCTCACTCCTTACGACAAGAAAAAAATGGTCAAAAAATTGGAGAAAGAAATGGCCCGACAAGCAGAGATGATGAATTTTGAATTGGCAATTAAACTCCGCGATAAAGTCAGGGAGTTAAAAGATTAAACATATGTTAGATAAAATCATAGTTCGCGGTGCACGCGAGCATAATTTGCAAAATATCGATATTGATATACCCAAGAACAAATTCGTGGTGGTTACTGGTGTATCTGGATCGGGCAAATCATCTCTGGCCTTTGACACTATTTACGCCGAGGGGCAGAGAAGATACGTGGAGTCACTGTCTGCTTACGCACGACAATTTCTTGGAGTAATGGATAAGCCAAATGTAGAGACAATCGAAGGACTTTCGCCGTCGATTTCGATTGATCAAAAAACAGTTTCCCATAACCCTCGCTCAACTGTGGGTACAATCACCGAAATTTATGATTATTTGCGACTCATGTTTGCCCGTGTCGGTCACCCTCATTGTCCCAAATGCGGTCGAGAAATCAGCAAATTGTCAGTCGATGAAATCGTTACTAAAATTATTGAGGTAATGCATCAATCTTCCGCCACAGATAAAATCAAACCGCATCAATTTCTTATTCTGTCGCCTATCGTCAGATCAAGAAAAGGTGAATTCAGAGATTTATTTGATAACTTGCAAAGCAAGGGTTTTAATTCCGTCAGAGTTGATGGTACATCGCTCAGTCTATCTGAGGAAATCAATCTTATCAAAACCAACAAGCACAATATCGAGGCGGTTATCGATACGATTTCGACGACATATAAAAATCTCAAAGACGAAGCCTTTGTGAAACAATTGCGGTCACGGTTAACAAACGATATCGAACAAAGTACTCAATTGTCAGATGGCTCTGCCATTATTCAAGCGGGTAAAGAAGAACATCTGTTTTCGGAAAAATTTTCATGTCCAGTAGATAATATTTCGCTTCCCGAAATCGAGCCGCGTATGTTCTCGTTTAACTCTCCCATTGGCGCGTGTGAAACATGTAAGGGTATTGGAACAGTTTATCGCGTCGATCCAGATCTGATTTTAAATAAACATTTAAGTATAAACGAAGGTGGTATCATGCCTTTTTCGAAGTTTTTTTTCACCGAAACTTGGTACACCCGGCTCATTAAAACCATGGCCGAAGAAGAGGGGATTAATTTAAACACCGCAATTCAAAACCTGGATCAAGAAGATGTAAAAAAATTGCTTGAAGGCACAGATAAAACCTACGATGTTCGCGGTACAAATCGTCAAGGAAGACCAACCACTATTCATGAACCATTCGACGGACTCGTCAAAGAACTTGAAAGAAGATATTTTGAGAGTCAGGGAGATTGGAGCGCTTTTGAAATCCAAAAATACATGCGGGAAGAAACCTGCGAAGCGTGCAAGGGCGCCAAACTTAAACCAGAGGTACTCTCAATCACCATCGATAAAAAAAATATTTCCCAGATGTCTGATCACCCGATAAGTGAACTTGTCAGTTATTTCACTGATAGGCTTCTGAGTATTATGTCCGAATACGAATTGCAGATTGCACGACCCATTTTTAAAGAGATTAATACTCGCCTCAAATTTCTTTTGGATGTTGGCTTATCATACCTTACCGTATCGCGCACTGCACGAACATTATCGGGCGGAGAACTGCAGCGCATACGCTTGGCATCTCAAATCGGCACTGGCTTAACAGGAGTCCTCTATGTTCTTGATGAGCCTTCAATTGGTCTTCATCCTCGAGACGTATCCAGTCTTATTAGCACACTCCATAACTTGAAAAACCTTGGCAACACACTGATTGTTGTCGAGCATGATAAAGAAACCATCGAGTCAGCCGAACATATCATTGAACTTGGACCCCATGCAGGTAAAAATGGCGGTAAAGTAGTATTTACCGGCACAGTTGCCCAGATGGAGAAAAGCGATGCTTCGCTCACCGGGCAATTTTTATCTGGTAAACGCACTATTAAAATCGGAGGAAAAAACAAGAAAACCGAATATATCGACAATCACGGCAGCATAATTTTGCGCGGAGCTGAGCAATTTAATTTAAAAAATATCACAGTCGAAATTCCGCTGGGAAATTTGATTGCTATAACGGGAGTTTCGGGCTCGGGCAAGTCAACTCTAGTCAGTGAAACACTCTATCCTGCTCTTAGATACCATATCGATGGCTATTACCATGATCAAATGGGAGATTTCAAACGACTCGAGGGATTCCAATATATCGACCGTGTGTATTTAGTCGATCAGTCGCCTATTGGCCGTACTCCGCGGTCCAATCCAGCAACTTACATTGGGTTTTTTGACGAAATACGCGAGATTTTTGCATCAACTGTGGAAGCCAAAACCCGCGGCTTCACCAAAGCCAGATTTTCGTTTAACCTCAAAGGCGGCCGCTGCGAGAAGTGTCAAGGAGCAGGCGTAATCAAAATCGAAATGCAGTTTTTACCCGATGTCTATGTCAAATGCGATGTCTGCGAAGGCAAGCGCTATAACCGCGAGACACTGGAGGTAAAGTATAAAGAAAAAACTATTTTTGATGTCTTGAATATGACTGTTGATGAAGCGATACATTTTTTTGCCAACCATATACATATTTACAGCAAGCTTAAATTTTTACAGGAAGTTGGATTAGGATATATTAATCTTGGGCAACCTGCTCCCACATTCTCAGGAGGAGAAGCTCAGCGCATGAAGCTGGTCAACGAACTTTCACGTAAGGAAACAGGTAAAACGCTGTATATTCTGGACGAGCCGACAACTGGCTTGCATTTTTATGATATTGAGAAGCTGCTTCATGCGCTGCATGAGCTGGTGAACCGCGGCAACACTGTGATAGTCATTGAACACAATTTAGACGTCATCAAGAACTGCTCGTATATTATTGATATGGGTCCAGAAGGCGGCGATGAAGGAGGTCAAGTAGTGTATCAAGGACCTCTCCATGGCATCACTAAAGTTAAAAAATCTTATACTGCTTCTTACTTAAAACCGTATTTGAAATAAAACTCGGTATAATTTTTATCATGAGATATTTTTGGGGAGTGCTGCTTGTATGTATTTTTTTTATTTTTCCCTTCGTTGTTCATGCCGAAGATTTTCAAAAAGATTATACAGTCGATTATTACCTGCAGCAAAAAGGCGATGCTATCGAGACTAAAGCGATTTTTAACCTTAAAATCACCAATCTTACTGGTGAGATTATGATCAAAACATTTAGTCTTTCGTTTCCTAAATCGTTTACCATCCATGACCTGTCTGCCACCAATAACGGACAACCCATCACGCTTCATACTACACAAGGAGCAGACGATATCAATGTCCAAGTAGAGTTTACTGATCCTGAAGTCGGTAAAGGAACTGCCAATAATCTAGCATTATCATTTTTTCAAGATAACCTATTTAAAGTCAACGGCAACGTTTGGGAAGTCATACTGCCCACCATCGACCCTGAAAGCAGAAATTCCTATCAAGTACGAGTACATTTACCAGAAAATATCCAAAAAAAAATTACCATTGCCAAACCCGCGCCCGATGCTATAGTTGGCGACACCATAACGTGGAATAATCCTAAATCCAAAACAATTTATGCAGTTTTTGGCGAGAAACAATTGTATGACGTAAAACTAACTTATCACTTGCTCAACCCCAAATTTACGCCGGTTTATACTGACATTGCCTTGATCCCTGATACTGCCTATCAAAAAACGTATCTTAAATCGCTTAAGCCTGCGCCATCAATGGTCTACCTTGATGCAGATGGTAACTACATGGCACGTTACATCCTTAAGCCCAAGGAAGGATACAATGTGAACTATGAAGGCGTCATTGAATCATCGGTCAAACCTCGAGATGAAGTACGTCCTTTTGTCAAAGCTGCGTTTGCCAAACAAAAAAAAGATTTACTTGCAACCACCGGCTTCTGGAAAAACGACGAGACAAAACGTTTCTCAAGTATTCCAGAAGTCTATAGCTACGTCACAACTACTTTTTCGTATAACTATAAAAGGTTAAGCGAACGGGTCAATCGACTCGGAGCACAAGAGGCACTGGCCGATCCCAAAAATGCAGTGTGCACAGAGTTCACCGATGGTTTTGTGGCTCTGGCTCGCGATAATGGCCTTTACGCACGCGAGATCCAAGGCTATGGCTTTTCTAATGATCCTCAATTGAGGCCATTATCGCTCCAATCCGATACATTGCATGCCTGGCCCGAGTATTACGATCAGGAACAAAATCTTTGGGTACCAGTTGATCCTACATGGGAGAACACTTCGGGGATTGATTATTTCAATTCTTTTGACCTGAATCACATTGCTTTTGTCATTCACGGGAAGCGGTCTGATTATCCATACCCTGCCGGCACATATAAACAAAATGAAACCCAAGATATTACCATCACTGCTACATCAAAATCACCGACTGCCAAACTCACCTATACGTTTGAGGGATTTAGTGGACAGAAACGTATTCATCCCCACACACGCTACACGGGAACAATTATTATCAAAAATACCGGCAATACATATGCCTGGTCGATTCCTCTGTCACTTCCTGCTAAAAATATCTCCGTCAACACCCAATCTCAGACTATTGATGTGATTGCTCCTTATGAAGAGAAAAAAATCCCTGTCACCTATACCGCCAAACTGAATGCTATAGGAGATGGTACATTGGATGTATTACTTGATGGCAAAAAAATCGGCACAGTTGATTTCGCAATTACTCCAGTAATAGTAGATATACTTATCGTCGCTATTCCCGCACTTCTGCTTGGCGGAGTTGTAATCTACATAATTACTATAAGAAGGAAACGCAGGGTATAATAGACCTATGTTGGAAGAGCAAACTGTCAAGCTGTCTATGCCGCTTACCAAAGAGGCCATCCAAGAGTTGCCGGCGACAATCGGTGTCTATTTTTTTGTCTCCAAAGATGCAATTTTATATATCGGCAAATCAATCAACATCAAAGCCCGCGTTTTATCTCATATCGAAAACGCCAAAATTGATGCCAAAGAATCAGCTATAGTCACCAACGCTCAATTTGTGCATTACATTGTGACTGACTCTGAGTTCAAATCGCTTCTTCTTGAATCTGAGCTTATTAAAAAATATTTGCCTACTTACAACCGTATATGGCGCGATGATAAAAGCTACTTGTATCTGAAAATTAATCTTAAAGACGAGTTCCCTAAAATTATTCCAGTGCGGCGTGAAAACGATCACGTGTCGCGCTATTTTGGCCCGTTTCAGTCATTGCGGGTTGTCAATGAAGTCCTCAAAGAAACCAGACGCATTTTTCCGTTTTGTACGCAAAAAAATATTGGTAAAAAACCATGTTTCTACGCCAAAATCGGCTTATGCAACCCCTGTCCCAACGAAATAAGCAACAAGACAGGTTCTGAACGAACTCGGATGAAACGTATCTTTCGCCACAACATTCGTCAAGTGATACGAGTACTCGAAGGAGAAACTGACCTAGTCTTAAATAGTTTATATAAAGAACTTAAGAATTTTACACAGGAAAAAAAGTATGAAGAGGCGCTTGTACTGCGCGATAAAATAAACAGATTTGAACGATTAATTCATATGCCATTGTTTTCGTCACGGATCGAGGAGCAATATGATACATCCGATGAAAGCATTCGTGCTTTGTTAACACTTTTAAACCATTATTTTCCACTCCTCCAAACTATTGCCCGTGTCGAGTGCTATGACATGAGTAATATTTCCTTTACCGATGCCACAGCATCGATGGTCGTCTTTACTCAGGGCAGAGTCGATAAAAGCCAGTACCGTAAATTTAAGATACGCAATACAAAAGCCAACTCAGATTTTGCCATGATTGCTGAGGTGCTCAAACGCAGATTCCGCAATGACTGGCCGCGGCCGGCCCTGGTTGTAATTGATGGCGGCCGGCCGCAAGTACGCATTGTCACTCAAACCCTACGAGATATCAAAGTCGATATACCAGTCATCGGCATTGCCAAACACCCCGATCGACTTATTATTGGTATGGACAATTTACCTTTGGTGAGACCTTCAATTCATAATCTAGGATTTAATTTAATCCGAGCTATTCGAGATGAGTCGCACCGTTTTGCCAAAAAATATCATATCTATCTTCGAGAAAAGAAGGTTAAGGCAACTTTGATATAATAAGGAAGATGCTTGAGCTTAAATCATCATTTCAAGAGGAAATTGCCGAAAGAGCGCCTGAGTATGTTAAGCTTTTAAGCCGCGAAGAATTCAGCTGGGCTCATGAGCTACTTGAAAGATTAACCGCGCATAGTCCTTGGACTGCCGATCATTCACTTCGAGTAGGATATATGGTTTACAAAATCGGTTTACAAGCCGACTTATCTGAATCAGAACTTGTCGCTCTTACTCTTGGGGGAGCACTCCATGATGTTGGCAAACTCAATATCGATGCAACTTTTTTAAACTCGTTTCAACCGATGGATAATCGCAATATATTTAAAAAACATCCCCGAGACGGGTACGAAATGCTCAGAGCAGTTTCTACACCGGAGGCTCAAGAAGCAGCCGCTATCATGCTCACGCATCATAAATTCCAGGGCGACTCGTACCCAGATGATGCAATGTTAATGCCGGGCACACGACTTTATGATCTTCAGTCAATGCTGGCCATTACAGATGGAGTCGATGCTATGTTAAGCGACGACAGACCCTACCAAAAACCCTTTACTCCAGAAGAAGTCTTATTTAAACTATCTTTTAGATTTCCTGAATCTCAAATTGAGCAAGCGATTTTAGTCAGATCCGAACTTCTCCAGTAATACTTTGTGAAGTAGCAATAAGTTAGGTATAATACGATACATATGCAACAAGTTTTACTCGTCATCAATATCTTACTTTCGATTGCCATCGTCGTCTTTGTACTTATGCAGGGAAAAGGCGGGGGACTCGGATCGGCTTGGGGAGGCGGAGGAGAGCAATTTCAGACGAGACGAGGAGTCGAAAAACTTACTCTGCGATTAACGGTAGTCTGCATTGTTTTATTTCTCATAGTATCTATCGTTAGTTTTTTCGTTCTCTAAAATGGCGCTTGAAAAACGTACGTTTCGGTATTACTTCTGGCTCACGAGAGCGTTTATTAAAAAAAACATTAAGCTCATTCTGCTGAGCTTTATTTTGAGTATCGTCGGTATCATCAGCATAACTTCGATTTCCCCTTATCTTATTAATGCCTTTATCGCCAAAAAGCAAGTTATTGGTATCGTCGGCAACTATGACCCCAATAATTTACCAGAGGAAATTTTGAGTAAAATCTCCAATGGACTCGTTGCTGTCAATCCCAAGGGTGAAACAATTCCCGTACTGGCCGACACTTGGCAGCAGCTTGATAACGGCAAAGAATACCGCTTTCATATCCGTAAAAACTTATTCTGGAATAATGGTGATCCATTTACCAGTCGGGAAATAGCTTATAAATTCAAAGATGTTGAGATAGAAGTACCTAGTAATGACATTATTATTTTTAAATTAAAAAAAGCACTGCCGATTTTTTCGACGTATTTAACTCAACCAATTATCAAACCACCGCTTGTGGGAGTCGCTGGATTGTATCGGGTCGATCGCGCAAAATCTCAATACGGCGAAATTACCGAGTTAAGTTTAAGTCCTAATAAAACGGGTTTACCCAACATCGTCTATAAATTTTACGATAGCGAAACTAAATTAATTGATGCCTATAAACTCGGCGAAATTACTCAGATGTCTCTAAGCAAAAAAAATATTGCTGACTTTTTTTCTACTTGGAAAAACACTAATGTTCAGCGCAGCGTTGACTATACGCGACTGTTAACCTTGTTTTACAACGTCAATAACCCAATCATCAAAGACAAAGATGTCAGACAAGCCATCGCCATGGCGATCCCGCGAGATAAGTTCTCAGACCTTGGACAACCGGCTACTGGACCTATACCGCCTCTGTCGTGGGCCTATAGCACCACATCCAAACAGATTCCCTACAACCCAGAGCTCTCGCAAAATTTGCTAGGCAAAGCCTTTGAGGCCAGTAAACCAGCCACGCTCAAGCTAAGTACATATGACGAGTATCTTGATATCAGCGACGAAATCGAGAAGAGCTTTGCCGATAAAAATCTTAAAATCACAACTGACGTTTTATCATATGATAAACCGCAAACTTTTGATCTGTTACTGGCCTACTGGCGTATTCCATCTGACCCAGATCAATATTACTTCTGGCATTCTACACAAACTCAGGGCAACATCACAGGCTACAAGAATGTAAAAATAGATAAATTACTCGAAGACGGTCGTAACACAACCTCGCTTGAAGCACGACGTAAAATCTACGAAGACTTCCAGAAAGTTATCTCAGACGATGTACCAGCGCTCTTCCTTTACTTTCCTTATTCGTATACAATTGAGAGAAAGTAAACAATCAATTTGTGATACAGAAGTTTTTATTAAAATTAGGTGGAGCACTCACACTACTATTCGGTGGGATTGTTCTAGGGGGGGTGGCATTGTTAAAAGTTAGCGTACACGCTACGCTTCCACCACCGGTACCAGTACAATAAACATTTCCAGATATATTAGCTACTTCCTTCTGAGACGAAGGCGAAAAACACAATGTCATTTTATTAGTTGTTACACTATACGCTATAAGTATCTTTTGCTGCTCAGCACTAGACTGAACATCATAGTTGGTAGTAATTTCTTTAGCATCAATGAGCTTCTGGACAATCCTTGTTCCAGCAGAAATTCCAGTTGAATTCTGATCACCCGTTAAGTCCAAAAAATAAGGATTGGCATCTGTACAGCTTGTTTGAGTACCATCTGTACAAAATGGTACGTATGAATGCACCGCTGTCCATCTATTAATAGCTTTCATAAATTCAGTCATAACTGCCTTTACTTTAACATCTTCCGCTCGTCTTCTTTGTTCAATTGGATTTAGCGCCGCTATTATGCCAACGGCAATAATAGCAATAATAGCAATAACTATTGCCAGCT
>CAYLXX010000026.1:0-12482 GCA_964387955.1 uncultured Gammaproteobacteria bacterium | reverse complement strand
TCAAGGAGTGTAAAAGCCAATTTGTTGTTGAAATATTGTTTTTTCATATAATTTATGGTTCATTGAGTTGAATACATTTACCGCCACTGACACAAGAGATTGTACAGGGAATTCCTTGTCGATCGTTTTTATTTTCAAGGCAAGCGGTCAATGTATATGTAATATTAGAAGTCTGATTGTAAACATAGGGGTATGTGCCAATTGGGTCTCCCGGCATCTTCCTCAAATACGTTATAGTGCCTCCGTCTGAATCAGTACCAGTAAATGGTTGACCTGGAGTAGGAAGTGCGGCTGGATAACCCAACGTCGCTTGACCATCTTTATAAAGTTCAAGAGCATTTTGGACCTGCTTTAAATCACTTTTTCTTTGAGCATCTCGAGCTCTTTCACGGGCGCTCAGATAATTAGGTACAGTTATAGCAGCCAATACTGCAATGATTGCCACAACCACTAATATTTCGATAAGAGTAAATCCTTTTTTCATGGATTAACCTTATACTAGAGCAGATACTTATCACTTGTCAAGGAGACAATTACCTGAGAACTTCTTTTTTCCAAAAAACCAGAAAATTATCTACCGCAAGCTGGGGATTGAGATTATTACTTTCAAGCAATCGTTTTGTTTGTAAAGCTTTTTTTATAACAATTGAGGCGTAGGGAGCTAATTTTATACGTTTTCTTAGAAAAATAATTGCTGCATCAAATATTTCTCTTGCAGTGTCGCGATTTATTCCTTGCAAGAGAGGATGAGCAAGAAACAAAAACTGTTGTTCTTTGATCAATGATTCAAATAGTGCAAGATATTTATCTTCATGATCTTCTGTATTTTTTCCTGCTAGATGTTTAACTTGACTACGAGAGAGAATTGTTGGTAATACATTTTCGACATTTTCTCCGGTAAGTATGAATTGATTATTGGCAACTTTTTCCTCAAGCGTCTTAAGGAGAGCGTTTTGCGCTTCAAGCGATGCGGTATCGAAAGACTGTAACACGATAACTCTTTGCGAAGATGGTTGAGTCACCACAAGTTGCCTAATAGCTCGTACTTCATTGATGCCGAATTCTTTTTTTTCCGGTTGATATATATATACATTATAGTTGGGAATATGTTGACTGGAAACATAATCTGCAATAAATGCATCAATTTTGCTCTTATCGCGTGCTATAAGAATAATCGGGATCATGGTTGAATTCTACCAAAATAGTCTTTATAGTTAAAAGTATGTTGATTTCTCCTAAAACATTTCTTAAACAGCTTATCACCATTGGTGCTATAGACCAAGCGGCCGCAGATAAGTATGAAGTAGAGTCACTCCAAGAAAACGTACCGATTGATACATATCTGCTTGAACATTCTCAAGTTCCTCAAGAAGTGGTTTTAAAAACAAAAGCAGATTTGATGCAGGTCTCATATGTTGACATCGCCTCAGCCGCTATCGACCCTCAGGCACTCAGTCTGATTCCTGAATCAGTCGCTCGAAGATATACTATTCTGCCGTATCTTTATAACAGTAAAGAAGATAATGTCACTGTTGCTACTACTGATCCGCTCAATTTGACACTAGCAGACTTCTTGGAGAAAAAAACCGGTAAAAAAATAAATTTTGCTCTTGCTTCTGAGTCTGATTTAGACAAAGCAATTAACTTATCATATACACAAGGATTATCACCAGAGGTTAAAGAGGCTCTGAAGGAAGTGGCGCCACAAGACCTTACAACTATTAGCGATATCCAAAGCACAACGATCCGTGAGGCACCGATTGCCAAAATCGTGAATACTATCCTTGAATTTGCAGTGAAGAGCCGCGCGTCTGACGTACATATAGAACCTCAAGAAAGTAAAACCGTTGTACGCTATCGTATTGATGGCATCTTGCAGGAAAAATTATCTCTTCCTCGAAGTATCCATGAATCTCTTGCTTCAAGAATTAAAATCTTATCGGAAATGAAAATCGATGAACGAAGGATTCCTCAGGACGGACGGTTTACCTATAAAATCGGGATTGATATTATTGATCTTCGCGTATCAACGCTTCCAACAGTGAATGGCGAAAAAATTGTATTAAGACTTCTAAAAAAAACTGGCGGTTTACCGACATTAACTGAACTTGGACTACGAGGTACCCAGCTCAAAGATCTGGAAGAAGTTTTGAGTAGACCATATGGTATTATTCTCGTTACAGGACCAACTGGATCGGGTAAAACCACAACGTTATATTCAATTTTGTCTCGACTCAATAAACCTTCAGTCAATATAGTAACCATTGAAGATCCAGTGGAATATCAAATACCTGGAATTAACCAAGTACAAATCAATCCTCAAGCTGGTTTGACTTTTGCTACAGGATTACGATCTTTTTTGCGTCAGGATCCCAATATTATACTAGTGGGAGAAATACGCGATAAAGATACAACCCAACTATCAGTTCAGGCGGCACTTACAGGCCATTTAGTATTCTCTACACTACATACAAATGATGCGGCAACTGCTATCCCACGTCTTATAGATTTGGGAGGAGAACCTTTTCTGCTTGCATCAGTATTAAATGCTTCAATTGCTCAACGCATTGTGCGTAAAATCTGTACTTTCTGCAAACAATCCTATGATGTACCCGAAGCAATAGCCGTCGAAATTCGTAATTCACTTGCTGAACTCGTCCCGAAAAATTTTCAGGGCGGTCAACTCAAGTTAAGTCGCGGAATCGGTTGCAATGAATGTGGAAAAACAGGATACTTAGGAAGAATCGCTATATTTGAAGTTTTAAAAGTCACAAGTTCAATCAATAAGATGATACTTCAAGAAGCAACCGCCAAGGAAATTCAACTTCAAGCTAGAAAAGAAGGTATGATGGATATGAAACAAGAGGGTTATTTAAAAGTTCTCGAAGGTATCACAACAGTCGAGGAAATATTACGAGTTGCAGAATCGTAAATTTTCGTCTCTAATAATACTATGGATGATATACATGCCTTGCTAACTACAACCATTGATCGGAAAGCATCTGATTTACATCTTATCCCCGAATATTTTCCCACAATTCGTATCAACAGCGAACTATATCCTCTTAAAACAAGTCCTGTGGTTACTGCAGAATCTGCCGAGAAAATGATTTTTACCTTACTTACCGAAGACCAAAAAGAAAATTTATTAGCCAATAAAGAGATTGATTTTGGGTATGAGTACCAAGGACACCGATTTCGTGTCAATGCGTATTATGGCAAAGCCAAGTTGGCTTGCGCATTTCGCGCAATTCCCGAAAAAATCAAGACTATTGAAGAATTGCACCTCCCGCCTATCATGCACTCAATGGGGGAAATGAATGAAGGATTAGTGCTTATCACAGGCCCAACTGGCGAAGGAAAATCCACAACACTTGCCTCAATTATTAATGAAATCAATCTTAAAAATGCTCGACATGTGGTAACTATCGAGGATCCAATCGAGTTTGTTTACCCAAGGGAAAAATCAATTATTTCTCAAAGAGAATTGCACCAGGATACTCATTCATGGACTATTGCTTTGCGGTCAGTTCTCCGAGAAGATCCAGATGTAGTGCTGGTTGGAGAAATGCGAGATTACGACACCATTCAAGCTGTGTTGACGATTGCCGAGACAGGGCATCTAGTTTTTTCAACGCTTCATACGAGCACCACGCCCGATGCCATCAATCGTATTATCGATGTTTTCCCAGCGCATCAACAAAACCAGATTAGATCACAATTATCATCAGTTCTGCGGGCGGTAATTAGCCAACGCTTACTACCTAATCTTGATGGATCCGACCGAGTACCTGTCGCCGAGATCTTGCTTAACATTCCTTCGGTCTCCTCGATTATTCGGGAAGGTAAAGTATTTTTACTTGACAACGTTCTGGAAACAGAAGAACAACGAGGAATGATACTTTTTGAGAAAGCACTTCTTAAGTTGGTACAGCAAGGCGCCATTACCAAAGAAACTGCCCAAAAGTATGCTATTCGTACCAATGAATTTAAAAAGTTTTTCGTTTAAGCCATGTACTTCCGGTATAAATCACTTAAAAATAACAAGATCACCTTAGGTAAAGTGGAGGCCAGCACAGAAGCAGATGCGGCTATGATACTTAAACGGGCTGATTTTCTACCTATCAAAATTTGGTCGCAGGACTCTATACTTTCTGTCCCAAATGTACCTTTTTTAAATCGTATCGCTTTTAATGATATTGTGAATTTTACACGACAACTCGCCATCATGATGAATGCCGGTTTAACAGTGATCGATAGTATTACAATATTAAAAAAACAAAATAGCAAAGCTAACTTGGGTAAAGTACTTGATGAAATCGAGAAAACAATTCGTGAAGGTAGACCTCTTTCTACTGCACTAGCTAAATATCCTCAATATTTCTCCAATCTATATATTGCCCTTGTGAAAGCTGGAGAAGTTTCGGGTAAACTCAATGAAGTACTCCAAAGATTGGCAGATAACTTAGATAAACAAAGAGAATTTAGAAATAAATTAAAAACTACCTTAGCTTATCCGATTATTATCATTATAGGAGTTGTGATAGTGCTTTTTATAATGGTGACTTTTGTAATGCCGCAACTTCTTGAATTATATGCAAGCTTCGACATCGAACTTCCTCTCCAAACCAAAATCCTCATTTTTGTTTCTACATTTTCTGTCCGATTTTGGCCTCTTATTGTAATTGGTGTTGGCGGCGGCATCTTTGCACTCAGAGCGTATATGAAAACACCTGCCGGGAAATATAATGTCGATAAAATGGAGCTAAACTTACCAGCTTTTGGCAATTTTATCCAAATGGGAGTTCTTGTAGATTCTACTCGTACTTTATCGATCCTCATCTCAGCCGGTGTATCAATTCTAGAAAGTTTAGGCATTATTGTGGAAATTACTGGCAATGCAGTATACCGAAAGGCTTTCCAAAACATGTATAAATCGATAGAGCGAGGTTTCTCCTTAGGCCAAGCTTTTAAAAATGAGGATATTTTTCCGCCACTTCTTGTACAAATGGCTTCTGTGGGAGAGCAAACAGGTCATCTCGATGAATCATTAATGCGTGTTTCAAAATATTTTGAGTCAGAATCAGAGACTGCCACCAAGGCGCTCAGTACGTTCATTGAACCAGCAATTTTGGTAATTTTGGGTGTCTGTGTCGGCTTCCTTGTATATTCTATTATTACGCCAATTTATAACTTAACAGCCTCAATCAAGTAAAAATTATTCTTATAGTATTTACCTCTTGACAATGCTAGCAAAATAAGTAATTATGAAATCAATTAGTATTTTAGTTAATTAATTTAATATGAAAAAAACTTTTCAAAAAGGTTTCACTCTCATAGAGCTAGTTATCGTTATAGCTATCATCGCAATCTTAGCAGTTGGAGTCATTGCGGCTCTTAATCCTATCGAGCAGAATAATCGTGCTCAAGATGGAAAACTCAAAAACACCATCTCAGAGGTTATGAGTGCTATCCAAAGGTACAATACAGCTCAGGCATACATGCCTTTCTGTACCTCAACCAACACCACAACCTGTAGCACACCATCAGCATTGGCTATGTGGAATGCAATCGATGGTTCAGGTGGAACAGTCCGTTCCAAACTGGTTGATTTGGGTGAAATGACAGCTAACTTCACCAATGTAACCTCAACACAGTTACTTAACGATGTCTTGGTCACCTACACCACAGCAAATAACCAGGTGGCTTTATGTTATAAACCAAAGTCAAGTGCCGCCAAGTCTGACCCATTGGCTAACTACTCTTCAACAGGAACAGGAGGATCAGGTTGTACGCAAACCTCATCTAACACATGTTACTTTTGTGTAGTACAGTAAAGAAATTTACTTAGTATTTAAAAACGCACCTTCGGGTGCGTTTTTATTTGTCCTTAACTAACTCCTTGATATCTTTCTTGAAGATGGATTTAAACGTAGCAGCTAATTCACTCATGTCCTTCTGACCAATGCCGCACTCTTGATAAATTAAATACTTTTGAATATAAAATTGATACCAAACTGGAACATAGTCTATAGCTTTGTCTAAATTAGCAATTGCTCCTTTGCAGTCTTTATAAGCATAAAACTGAGCAACTCCGAGACCAACATATGCGAAAGGGTTTTGATCATCTATTGTAAGTGCTTTTTTTTGAAGTGCATATGCTACTTTAGCATCATTATATTGTTTAAGAACAAAGTTCCCTGATTTTACAAAGCTCATAGAGTACAAATATGGCAATTCTGATGCGATCAGGCTACTTTCTGAAGGTTTTAAATCTTTGCGCGAGGGAATATTGAGTTTTTGCGAAGATGAAGCAATCTCCTGCAAATAATCTTTTTTTGAGGGTAATTTTTTTTTGTCAATTAACTCGTACACCAGACCTTTTGGAATGAGAGCGATTTTATCACGTGGGGTATCTGGATCATCATAAGTAGCGAAAATTCGTCTTTTACTAACAATGTTTAAAAGTGCCTCGGAAATAGCGCTCTTTTTCTTAATGAGTGCAGGATTTTTTTTAAGGTAATCAAAAATTATTATATTTAAACTTGTGAGAGAACTCGTATCAGGCGGATTGATCAGCGTAATGTCTTTCCTATACCCCAATACATAATGTAGATACCAAATATTAAAGGTGGTGGTATCGCCTGATACTCTAAGCATCGATCCTTTTGGCACGCTTGAAAGAATATCTTTTGCAAAGTTATTACCAATTTGAGTGCTTGAAAGATTAGTTCTTGGAAAATTAACAATAAGTAATATCAGTGGTATGATGGCAATACTATAGAGGATGAACTCACGTAAAGACTTGCGGATCGGTAATTTAATGAGAATTTTTTTAAGTGATACAAAACCATAGGGAATCAGCAAAGCTAATACTGTAATAGAAACAGTATAAAATCTTTCCAAAACCCCAAGTTGGACATTGGATACTGTAAGAGGCATTGCCATATAGATAAATAGTGGTCCTGAAATAATCAGACAAATGAAAAATGTTAAAGCCAACTTTCTAGAAGTTTGCACTAGATACAAAAAACCTAGAATAATTATTAAAAATATAGGATATGTATATGCGGAAAATAGTTCAAAAAAGTAATGTCTCATTGTGATTAATCGTATTTGATATGGAATCCCACCCGTTAAGTGAGGTAACGTAGCATAGTCTTTTCTTAAGAATAGATGCATAAAGCTCTGAAAATCATGCACATTATCCCAGTTTATGACAGGCTTAAAACTTGAGGCAATTGGCACATATATATACATTCCAACACCTACTATGAATAGACCAATTATATAAGCAATATTCTTAATTTTTTCTTTGGATATTAAATATAAAAAATCTTTAAAAAGGAGAATTGCCACTGCAATAAAAACAAATATAATCGTATGATGATGAGCAACTGCCAAACCTGATAAGAAAGCTAAAACATAATAGTTTTGTATCTTTTTATCCTTATACGCCTGGATCGCAAAATAGAAAATAAGAATAATGAACATATTATTTAAAGCAAAGACTTCGGGTATCTCGGCATGGAACCAAAACAAATATGAAAAACCCAAAATTGCAGTTGAAACAAGAGAAGGAAATAGTTGTTTGGTTACCTTAAAGGAAAATTTGTAGAAAAAAATCAATCCAATTATGGAGGCGATTATAGAAATGAGTGCCACTTTGGACACCGGCGTCATTGATAAAGGTAAATGACATAATATACCCCCAAGTATCATAAAAAGAGGATAACCAGGTGGGTGAGCTACTCCCCAAACACAGGAACTCGATACCAAATCGCCTATATCACCAGCATAAATATCTCTTGTAATGTTGTGTAAATAAATTATGGAGATGAGTGCGAAGAATAGGAAAACAATTTTAGATTTCATCTGATAAATACCATTGACAAACAACAAGCTCTTACTTTATCATGATCATAAGTAATTTACAAATGTATGAAAAACCCTTTTCCTCAAAACTTCTTCCTCCAATTGTCAATTTTATTTCGCACCACCAGAGGTTTCACTCTCATAGAGCTAGTTATCGTTATAGCTATCATCGCAATCTTAGCAGTTGGAGTCATTGCGGCTCTTAATCCTATCGAGCAGAATAATCGTGCTCAAGATGGAAAACTCAAAAACACCATCTCAGAGGTTATGAGTGCTATCCAAAGGTACAATACAGCTCAGGCATACATGCCTTTCTGTACCTCAACCAACACCACAACCTGTAGCACACCATCAGCATTGGCTATGTGGAATGCAATCGATGGTTCAGGTGGAACAGTCCGTTCCAAACTGGTTGATTTGGGTGAAATGACAGCTAACTTCACCAATGTAACCTCAACACAGTTACTTAACGATGTCTTGGTCACCTACACCACAGCAAATAACCAGGTGGCTTTATGTTATAAACCAAAGTCAAGTGCCGCCAAGTCTGACCCATTGGCTAACTACACTTCAAACGGTGTAACACCAGGATTAGGTTGTACAACAACCTCATCTAACCCGTGTTACTTTTGTGTAGTACAGTAACTATGAATTTAACAATGTCCTCTCATAAAAAAGCCTTTACTTTAATTGAGATGATGATTGTAATAGCTATTATCGCTATACTAGCAACACTTGCGATAGCCAATTTTGCTGGTTCAATACAAAAAAGCCGAGACGGACGCCGCAAGTCTGATTTAGCTAGTATCCAAAAAGCACTCGAGCTCTACTATGGCGATAGTAATACGTATCCTGCAACTATGCCAGCTGTTGGCTATTGTTGGTATGCCGGCGGCTCCGGCTCCACCTGCGCTGCCAATACATCTATTTATATGGTGAAATATCCAGGTGATCCCAAAACAGGTTCAGCATACACATATTGTGGTGTAAGCGGCAATTACCAAATTTACGCTACTCTGGAAAACAAGAACGATCCACAAATTATTCCAGTAGCATCACTGAACTATCAATGCGGTGCATCACCTCCATGTGTGATTGGCGCAACTAGCTATTGCTACGCGGTATCCAGTCCGAATATTAGGCCGTAAATACTACTTAGTAAGTTCCTGCAGTACTTCCTGATCTTTGGGATCAAACGTCTTTAAGATATGGGTAAATATCTCTTGCGCCTCCTCTTTTCGGCCATATTTTTTCAGGAGTTGGCCCTTGAGAAAATACGCATCGCGATAGTCGGGTTTCAGATCAATTGACTTATCTATAGCCTCCAACGACAGCTGACGATACAACTGAGCTTGGGTAGGGCTAATGCCTACCTCATCGGCCATTAATGAGTAAAAAAGCGCCGAGGTATAGGGCAATTTAGGGTCAGTCGGCGATAACATAGCTGCTTGTTTGAGAGCTGCTAGTGCATCAATCAGGTATGTTGGATCGAGTGATATTTGATAAAACAAATAATCATTTTTGGAAGTAGTTTTGTAATATAGTACATTCTTTGGCGATTCTTGAATACTCTGGTCGTTGAAGTACTTAGCAAGCTGTATATACCTATCAGAAATTGATGTATCTTGTTTGTTTTTTGCACTAGGTGTAGATTCTTTCTCGTATGAAGCAATAAAAGCTACGCTTGCTAAAGAGTATGATAATTTATCTTCGTACACATGTTCGTGGTGGAGTGAAAGAGCTTTTTGAAGCTCCATAGCCGCACTGGTATGGTCGCTTGCCTGAATATAATTTTCGGCACGTGCAAAATGAAGATCGGCCATATAGTAGCGCACCAAAGAAACCAGTATCCATAATCCAATGCAGATAGTAAGTATATATTGAGTTTTTTTATGAGGCGAGAGTGTAGAATATTTCATTGTTTCATCTTCATGGTTATGCTGATTAAGGGCATATAAGAACCCAGGCAGTAAAAAGAAAAATAGATGAGTCGTGGTAGTTGAGAACCCAAAAAAGTCAGTTATTAGTATACTAATATATCCACACAGCAGACATAATGCTAAAAGTTGCGAATGCAACTGGCTCTCTGAATCTTTGCGGATGCCGCGATAGAACATCACTACTGCATACCCAATAAGTACCAGATAAGCAGATAATCCTAAAGCGCCTGTGGTTGCAAAGTAATTAAGGTATTCGTTATGCGCCTTATTGTATAAGAAATCCCATTCAGAGGTCAGATTGTGCTCTTGAGGACGTGTGAAATAGTACGCATAGGCAAATGTTTCCACTCCAGTCCCAAAAAAAGGGTATTGGATACCTAGATCAGCTGCACCTTGCCACACGATTTTACGTATATCAAGCGATTCAGTACCTCCGGCAGAAGATTGATTGGTGATTGGTGAAGTTTTGGTAAATACATCATCAATTTTTGCGATGCCAGTTTTAAAAATGAACATCGAGCAAATAACTACAACCATTAAGACTCCATATATTTTTATAAAAAGTTTAAATTCTGCTTTTTTTACAAGAAAAAAATAGACCAGCGGAAACAGAGTCATAAGCAGCACTAGTGCAACAATGGTCGAACGTGATCGAGTAAATAAAATCGTGACAAAATTGAATAAGAGATAGAAACTATAAAATACAAACTCTTTGGTGATTTTTAATTTGATATGACCAGTCAACTCCATCATCCAAAAATGTAAACCTATAAAAAAATTGATCACTAAATAGGCGCCAAGCCAGTTGGGTTGGCCTAGAGTCGAGAACATACGTATCGAGGGGTGAAAGTCGGCAGTCCAGCATGAATTGTCAAACTTTCCCGTAAAAACTAGGCAAGAAAGATCATGGTTAAATTTCCCTGGTAGCCCCCAGAGCATGACTATAAGAGAGGAAACAAGCGAAACCCGCAGCAGCCGCAAGGCAGATTTTTGCTCAAAAACATTGATGAAAACAAAAAAAAGTCCTAGATACGCTATAATTGAGAGTAAGCCACCGTTGAATCGACCATAATACCCAAAGATAGAAGTATGCACATCAATTGAAGTAACAGTAGATATGAGTTGGGTTATAAAAAAAAGTAGGTAAAAAATCGAGAAAAACGGGATAAATATATTTCTTTGACGACTAACAATATGATGAAGCAGCCATAACAGCACAATGATTGTTGTGACAGCATAAATAAGCATCATTTTATTAAACTCGAAAAGCTCAGAGGTGCCCGAATACATTACGAGTGGTGCAGTCAGAAATAGTGCGTAATATAAATTTCGAATTATCCGAATAAAAATACTCATCTATGCTCAATTTTATAAAAAACATTTCCAAAATACACCTGCCTTTTTTTTCTCAGATGACGGTGTATTTTGATTTAGGCACTGGCGTGACTCGTATCGCCATAAAAGATAAAGGTTTGGTCCTCAAAGAACCTACCTATCTTGGATATAACTCAAAAATTCGCGAATATATTTTTTTCGGCAAAGAAGCCAAAACTATAGTCGGTAAAATTCCCAGCTTCATCACCATCGTTCAACCTGTCTCAAACGGAATACTATCTGATTTCGACGCCGAAGTTGCCTTCATGAAAAAGAGTATCGAAAAAGCAGTCGGACCGTATATATCCAATTCGCCATTTCTGAAACCTACTA
This sequence comes from uncultured Gammaproteobacteria bacterium, assembly GCA_964387955.1. GTDB lineage: Bacteria > Patescibacteriota > Microgenomatia > UBA1406 > GWC2-37-13 > CAYLXX01. The sequence goes on along the minus strand of CAYLXX010000026.1, from coordinate 960 downwards.
TACGAGCTATCACTGCCGTGCCGTCAATTGCGACTGAGATTGAGCAAAAAGCAGTACAAGAGGTATTGCAGAAGGCCGGCGCCAGTAAGGTATATATTATGGAGAAGCCATTGGCGACGGCCGCAGGCTGTAAACAAAATATTTTTTCTCACGAGCCACACTTTATTATTGACCTGGGCGCCGGCCTCATTGAGCTATCAATCATCAGCGGTGGGGGAATAGTCTCTCAAAGGACCTTAAAAAACGCAGGCGACCACATGAATAAACTTATCGGCAATTACACGTATCTTAAACATAGTGTTGTACTCGGTGATCAAACGTGTGAGGAACTCAAGATTAATCTTCTCAATTTCACCGGCGAAGAAAGGACATTGACGGTACGCGGTAAATCTCTTGAAACAGGTTTGCCCAAATCTATCCGCATGAAGTCTTCTGATATTAAGGAAGCATTGACAGTCAATTTCCAGCAGATTATAGATGCAGCTAAAGAACTTATTGAAATCTCTCCACCAGAAGTGGCTGATGAAGTCTTTAAGAACGGCATTACACTTGCTGGTAATTTGGCCAAAATTGAAGGCATTGACCAGTTTTTATCAAAAGAGCTGAATATAGATGTCTTTATTGCTGAGCACTACGCCGATGCTACCATCTACGGTATGATGTACATTGACCGCCGCCCAGATGACTTCTTCAAACTTTTCGGCTACCGATAAGGTTGACAAAGCGAGGCTAACTGAGTACAATAGGGCTAGCCTTGATTCTTCAAGGATTCTTTTGTGCACTTTGAAAATTTGAGCATTTTCCGCAATTTTTTATATCTAGAGTTTGTTTTTATTTAGTTTAGTAGTCGGGTTAGGAGTCAGCCTGTTTGGCTGAATCCAACAAACAACGCCTCTTCGGAGGCTATTTTTTTAAGAGTTTGATCCTGGCTCAGGATGAACGCTAGCGGTGTGCCTGAGA
>CAYLXX010000025.1:4698-13503 GCA_964387955.1 uncultured Gammaproteobacteria bacterium | reverse complement strand
CTGTCTGTAAAAATTCATGAGTCGCTTGTTCAACAGCAAGATACTTTTTGTAATTATCTATATTCTCAACCTTGGTATGAATTTTCATATTTTGTTCTATAATTATACTATGGGACCGGAAGGAAGAGAAGCTCCACAAGACCCCACTATAGAGGAAATGTTACGTAAAGCCCAAAATCTGCCCGATGATACACCATCTGATCCCAATAAGATGGTTCAGGTGCGATGGGTTGATGGAAAAATAATTAGAGTCAACGAAAATGTAACAGAAGAAAAACCTTCACAAACTAATGAACAGCCTCAATAAATTATCTTAATTCTCTATCTAATTCTTCAAGAAGTTTTTTGCTGCGAGAAGTAACTTTGCCCGGAATTTTGACGACGAAAGTCACATACACATCTCCTTTTCGCGAAGTATTTGGGTACGGCACACCTTGTCCTTGAAGTCTAACAGTTGTTCCCGATGGAGAACCGGCTCTTATACGCAGTTTTACTGAACCATTGATTGTCGGTACTTCAACAACATCACCAAGCACAGCTTGTGTGTAACTAATCGCTTGATTTAAATAGATATCTTGTCCCTGACGACGGAAATATTCATGCGGACTGACACGAACTGCCAGATCAAAGTCAGAAAAGCGTATACGGGTGCCGTCGTCAACTCCGGCTGGAATTTTAATTTTTTTTGATTTACCTTTGATAACAGTTTCTTTTTCTACTCCGTGGACTGCTTCGTCAAATGAAAGTTGAATTTGGTAAACTTCACGGGGTTTGGTACGAGATCGTTGTCCGCCAAATGGAGATCTAAATCCAAAAAATTGTTCAAATATTTCAAAAGGATCGGTAAAATCTCCCTCCATGCCTTCGAAGGGATTTTGCCCGCCGCTGTAGTTTGTGTATGTATACGTAAACGGACCTTGCTGGTAATTGAAACCACCAGCACCAGCCGGACCCCTACTTTGCTGTTCAAATGCTTCAGATCCATACCGATCATACATTTCTTTCTTCTGCGGATCTGCTAGAACCTCGTAGGCTTTGTTTACTTCCTTAAATTTCTCAGCCGCGTTTTTGGCTTTATTACGATCTGGGTGCCACTCAAGCGCTTTCTTGCGGTAAGCAGACTTTATTTCCTGGATAGAGGAGTTGCGGGATACTCCCAAGATCTCGTAATAGTCTGCCATACTAAAAGGTTAGTTGACAACCTCTCCCTCTTCAACGTCTTTTTTATCCTCTTTTTTCTCTTCTGCTGGTTGCTCATTTTGTGGTGCGCCAGTGGGTGGCTGTTGTCCTTGATCGCCATACATGTGTTGACCGATTTTTTGGAGAGCCTCTGAGAGATCTTTGGTCTTATTTTCGATCTCATCTTTAGTTCCCTTTTCAAGAGAATCTTTGAGATCTTTTATTTTGCTCTCGACTGCCTCGCGGTCTTCCTTAGGCGCTTTTTCACCAACGTCTTTGAGAGATTTTTCACTAACGTAGACAAGATTATCGGCTTTATTGCGTACCTCAATCATTTCTTTCTGCTTATTATCATCCTCGGCATTCTTCTCGGCTTCTTCCTTCATTTTTTCAATCTCATCTTTGGTAAGTCCAGTCGAACCGGTGATCTTTATACTCTGAGTTTTGCCGGTGGCTTTATCTTTGGCAGTTACCGTCAAGATACCATTGGCATCTAGATCAAAGGAGACTTCAACTTGTGGTACCCCACGTGGAGCGGGAGGAATTCCTTCGAGAATGAACCGACCAAGTGACTTGTTGTCGCGAGCAAGTGGTCGTTCTCCTTGCAAAATATGGACCTCGACTTGAGTCTGATTATCGGCTGCTGTTGAAAATACTTCAGACTTGGTGGTCGGAACTGTCGTGTTACGAGTGATCAAAGGCGTCATTACTCCACCCAATGTTTCGACTCCAAGAGTCAATGGTGTGACATCAAGAAGCACAACATCTTTTGTTTCACCTGTAAGAACTCCTGCCTGAATAGCTGCACCTACGGCCACGACCTCGTCAGGATTGACTGATCGGTTGGGTTCTTTGTTAAAGTATTTCTTCACGCTTTCGGTGATCTTAGGCATACGAGTCATGCCTCCAACAAGCACCACTTCATTGACATCTTTCACGGTAACTTTGGCGTCTTTAAGTGCGTCGCGGACTGGGCCGAAAGTTTTCTCAATCAGTGGATCAACCAATGATTCGAGTTTTGCTCGACTGATTTTCATCACTAAATGCTGTGGCTGACCGTCTTTAACTGTAATAAACGGCAAATTAATCTCCGCTTCCATTGAGGAAGACAGTTCAATCTTGGCTTTTTCGGCTGCGTCTCGCAGTCTTTGAAGAGCTTGAGGATCTTTGCGTAAATCAACGCCGCTGTCTTTTTTATATTCATCGGCAATATGATCGAGAATAACTTTATCAAAATCATCGCCTCCGAGATGAGTGTCACCATTGGTGGCTTTGACTTGAAAAACTCCTTCTCCTAACTCAAGAATAGTGATGTCAAATGTACCGCCTCCAAGATCGTAGACTGCGATTGTGTGAGTATGCTTTTTATCAAGTCCGTAGGCAAGTGCTGCGGCAGTTGGTTCGTTTATGATGCGAACAACTTCAAGTCCGGCAATTTCACCAGATTGCTTGGTAGCTTGTCTTTGGGCATCATCAAAATATGCAGGAACAGTAATGACTGCTTTTTCAACTTTTTCACCTAAATATGATTCGGCATCGGTTTTAATTTTCTGCAAAATCATAGCCGAAATTTCTTGAGGTGTAAATGTTTTTCCTTCGACCTCAACCACGGCCATACCGTCACGTCCTTCTTTGATCCTGTAGGGTAACCACTTCATATCTTTTTGTACAGATTCATCGGCATACCTACGGCCCATAAGACGTTTAACAGAAAAAATTGTGTTTTTGGGATTAATCACCATTTGGCGCTTGGCGACATCACCAACTATTCGTTTTATAGGATCAACTACAGAAGGGATAACATTGCGCCCTTCCTGTGAGTGAATCACCTTGGGTTTACCACCCTCCATGACAGCCACTGCTGAATTTGTTGTTCCGAGATCGATACCGATTATTTTTGCCATATGTTTATTATAAAAAATTATAATGGATTTTTTTTCGAGACTTTGACTTGGGCGGCTCGAATCACCCTACCATTTAGCTCATACCCTTTCTGTAAGACTTCAACCACTTCGTTATCCTTCTCACCCGCGACTACGTCGACAGCTTCGGCTTTATGTGGATCATACTCTTTGCCCAACACATCTACTTCTTTTATACCAAGCTCTTGTAGAAATTGAGTGAAATGGTCATTGATCAATTTAAGCCCTGGGTCCTTGATAAAAATTTCGGCTTTCTCTAAATTATCAATAATGGGAATTAATTTCATGACCATTTTAACTTGCACATGTTTCTCGACTTCTTGTCTTTCATTCTCGAATCTTTTCTCAAGGTTGTGGTAATCTGCTAAGGCGCGTAGATATTTATCTTTATAGTCTTCAGCTTCCTGCTTGAGTTTCTCTATTTCTGGATTGGGTTGTTTTTTCTTTTTAATGTCGTCCATATGATTTACATGCCTTGACCTTTAATCATATCCTCAATCAGGTTGGAAAAATATCGCACTTGCGGAATAATAACATCATAATACATACGTTTAGGGCCGATAACTCCTATCATGCCTTTGGTATGTTCACCGGTAAATTCACCGAACACGCTGGCACATGACTCAAAGGATGCATCGCGGAAATCTTCCTCGCCCAACATGCACATAATTTCATCTTCCATTCTATACACTTGTCTTAAAATGCCTTCCCAGTACGGAGTTTCGTCAAGGAGTCCGAAAAGACTTCTTGAAAGAGCTAAATCTAAAAATTCTTCTTTGGCAAGCAAATTGCCTGCACCTGAATAATAGACATCGCCGTTTTCTGTCGCAGTTAGCGATAAAAGACCTGTGCGTTGTGCAAGTACTTTGGTTGCATGGGCTAATAATCTATGAAGCTCTGATCGATCATCCCAAACGCTGTTTTTGTAGGCGACTTCATCGACTGTGGAAAGCTCTTTCTCCTTCATGAGATGGCGGATATAGAAACGGTAGCCCTTAGCAGAAGGCACGCGGCCTGAGGAGAAATGAGTTTTTTTGAGATAGCCTTTTTTAGAGAGTTCAACCATCTCGTTACGTATGGTGGCAGGTGACACACCCAGCTTATATTTTTTTTCAAGAATCTCGGATCCAACTGGCTCGCCGGATTCGGTGTATTCCTGAATAATCGCCTTTAGTATGTCAACCTGTCTTTGTGTTAAATCTTCCATACGTTTTGATTCGTCATACCCATTAGCAATAGTTTAACAAGACTGCTAAAAGAAGTCAAGAGGTAAACTTCATTTGAAGACCAATTCTTTGATTTTATCCAGATCAATCTTGTAGACATCTTTGTACACCCAGAAAGCGTCTGACTCGTTGCGCTCATATTCGGTTAATGCAAGTTTGTTAACCATCTTTTCCACAGCTACTTTACTCTTTCCCTCGATCTCGACCATGGCCGGCAACATGGGCCAGAAATCGATTTCCACCATTACCCCATCCAGCTTATAAGCAATTCTTCTTTTCTGTTGGTGTCTGCGTAGGGGAGCCATCTTTTTAGCAAATGAGGTCGCTGCTTTGATATCGTCGACCTTAAACTCAGTTTCATAATTACCCTCAAGCGTACTGCCGATTGTTTCTTTATATGTCATGATAATATCATCGCCGTGTTTACGAATACGTATTCTTCCTCGCTTGGGTCGCCATTCATCATGAAAAAAAATCCATTCCTCAAACATAGTGTCAAAGAGTTTCTCGGCTTTATATTTTTTAAGAAGATTTTGCAGTTTTTTGACATCGATGTCGAGATATTTGACTTCAATTTCTTTATTCATTGGCTATAATTATAACATCATGCTTCAGAGTCTTCTAAGAGAACTTACTTCAAACAATAAACAACTCCATGTTTCTTCAAACGAAATTTCCCGCTTTATTGAGTGGTTGATGCATAATCCCAAATATAGCCGTGATGAAAATAAACTTGAACATTTATGTGTCTTTTATGTCCCGATTGATACTATCAATAAAAAAATCTACATAATTATTCATCGAAAATCAGGGTTGTGGATGCCGCCGGGTGGTCATATAGACAAAAATGAGAAACCACATACAGCAATCATACGTGAATGTGGCGAGGAATTAAATTATAAAATCACCAATGAAAATCTAGAACTTTTTAATATTTCAATTGACCCGATAGATAATCCAATTCAACAATGCAAAGTTCATTACTCGCTCTGGTACCTCGTAGATACAGATCACCAAAACTTCCAATATAATGAAGAGTCACTTGACGGACGATGGGTAGATTTAATAGAGGCAAAAAGACTAATAACTTTCCCAACCTTTCAAAATCCAATTGCTTCGTTATCTCCATATCTTGGGATATAATATACTCATGTTTACTCTTCCAGATCATGTCAAACAATTCATGGAGAAATTTAAAGGGGAGGACTACCAAATCTATATTGTAGGCGGTGCGGTGCGCGACCTTTTATTGGGTAGAAAAGTCGGTGAGTGGGACTTCACTACTGATGCGAAACCTGAGGACATCATGAAATTATTTTCCGACGGGTTCTATAATAATCAATTCGGTACTGTTGGTGTGCCTGACAAAAAAAACGATACAGTTTATGAGGTTACCACGTTTCGCAAAGAATCAGGTTATACTGATCTTCGCCATCCGGCTAAAGTCGATTGGGCAAAAACTGTAGAGGAAGATTTGGCGAGACGCGATTTTACGATCAATGCCATTGCCTATGATGGAGAAAGTCTTGTTGATTCATACCACGGACAAGAAGATATAAAAAAACGATTAATTAAGGCTGTCGGCGAACCGTCTTTGCGCTTTGAGGAAGATGCGTTACGGCTGATGCGCGCAGTCCGGTTCGCCTCCCAACTAGGATTCATGATTGATGACGAAACTAAATTGTCAATCGAAAAAAATGCCAAATTAATTCTTGAGATTTCTTGGGAGCGGATACGTGACGAATTTTTTAAGATTTTACAGTCAGATAATCCATCGGAAGGCGTGTTATTTTTAAAAAATACCAGTCTGCTTGCGTGCATTTTACCCGAGGTTGATGTGTGTTTTTTAATTCCCCAAAAAAGCCCCAAACGCCACCATATATATGATGTTGGAACACATTTAGTTATGTCGCTTAAACATTGTGGGTCAAATGATGTCATTACAAGATTCGCAACACTTCTACATGATATTGGTAAAGCTACAACATTTCGCCGTGATGATGAAACAGGTCTCATCACTTTCTATAATCACGAAGTTGTCGGCACAAAGCTCGTTGCAGCAATTGCGGATCGTTTTAAACTCTCCAAAAAACAAAAAGAAAAATTAGTAACCCTTGTGAAGTATCATCAATTTACTGTAAGCGAACTACAAACAGATAAAGCAGTGAAACGTTTTATACGACAAGTCGGTAAAGAATATCTCGATGATATGCTCGCGCTTCGCACTGCCGATCGTATTGGTTCTGGGGCAACTCCAACTTCTTGGCGCTTCGATCTTTTTAAAAAGAGACTTGATGAAGTACAAAAAGAGCCCTTCAAAGTAACCGATCTTAACATTGATGGTCGCGATGTTATGGAAACTTTACAATTAAAACCCGGCCCACAAGTTGGTGAAATTTTAAAAAAATTATTTGACGAAGTTTCCGAGGATAAAGTAAAAAATGAGAAGTCTGCACTCCTTGAGAAAATCACGAGAATGAGATAAAATATACTATGGACCTCAAACCTGAGGATATTGGTACGTCATCTGCATTAGAGACCCCCGAAGAGATTCAAAAACAAAGAGCTAAAACAATTGTTGATCAGATTATCAAAGATCCCAATGCAGAACTTATCGACGATATCATCCTCATTGCACAGTTTGAAAAAAATAAACCAGTCCCTGAGAATTTTATGGCTTCACCCACAAGACCTGCCGCGGCAATGGCGCATGTTGGAGTCATCGAGAAGTACAATCAAGAATACTGTGAACTACTTGATAAAGTTATTGCCCAACACAGGATGCGCAACAGATTGGCTCTCTATGGTGAAATCGGACGAAGAAAACTAGGTGAAGCGGGAGTTCTCGAAGAACTTATTCCTCGCTGGACTGAAGAAAAAATTAAACGTGCTAACATGAACCCAACTAATTCAGTTCCTCAACCGGCAGGTACCGTCATAGAATCAGCCGCTAAATAACTTTCTGTAGAGAATCTTTTTCATTTTCAACCGTAGTTGCTTCTCCATGCCCTGGATAAACATTTGTTTTTGGAAACAATGCAAGAATTTTTTTTAATGATTCTTTCAACATTACTTTATCACTATATGAAAAATCATAGCGACCAATGGCACCAGCAAATAACGTATCTCCGGTAAAAATTAAATTAGCGGTAGGGAAGTGATAACAAACACTTCCTGGAGTATGACCAGGTGTATGAAGCACTTCCAATTCAAAATCAGTGATTTTTAGCTTCCCTATATTTAACGACGTCATACGGTGAGGTGGGAGAATATGAGGCTCGTAGCCTAAGAAATGTTTCGCAGTTTCCCTTAACCTCCTGATTAAAAATTCATCTTTATCATGAATATAAAAAGGCACGTGGGGGAGAGCTGCTTGTATTTCCCCTGCCGCCATCACATGATCAAAATGCCCATGAGTGGCTAATAATCCAGTTATTTCTAATCCCCTTCTTTGCACCTCCTCGAGTATAAAACTGGCATCATCTGCTGGGTCGATAATTAAACAACTTTTACCCAAAATCAAAAAATAGCAGTTCGCCTGCAACTGTCCAAGAGGAAAAGTAAGAATCTTTAACGATTTTTCTTCATTTTTTGCAGCCATACAAAAATTGGTGTAGCAACGAAAGGCGATGAGTATGTTCCCGTAATAGTTCCAACAAGTAAAGCGATGATAAAGAAGCGGATGGTTGAACCACCCATGAGGATTAATGCCAGCAACATGAAAACAATAGTCGCTGAATTATTAATCGAACGCACCATGGTCTCTGAAAGTGCTTGGTCAGCATATTCTTCAACATTACCTGATCCGCGACGATTATATTCACGTATTTTATCAAAAATGACAATCGTGTCGTGCACCGAAAAAGACATAGTTGTTAAAAGAGCGGTAACAAAAAGAGTATCCAACTCAGCACCGAAAAAATGCGACATAATCGAGTATGTTCCGACTACAACTAGAATATCGTGAAATAATGCGAGTATGGCAGCCAGAGCAAATCGCCAGCCCTTAAATGCAAAACTCATGTAAAGCAAAATGGCAACAACCGCAATAAGTGAAGCTATAAGAGTTTTACGAATTGATTCAGCCCCAATGGTTGGACCGACTGTTTCAAATCTAAGTGTAGTAATTTTTGCATTGGCATCTTTTTGGAGCTGCGATCGAAAATTAACTTCCTGCTTCTCATCGATTGGTTTACTTCTGAGTGTAATAATATTTTTACTTTGTGATTCCTCTATTAGGTTGATATTTTGTTGTTGGGCAACTTTTTTGACTATGGCGTCGGTAATTGTTTTATTTGTCTGGTACTCAATACTTGTCCCGCCGACAAAATCTATTGAGTAGCGATATCCCCACATGAATATCGAGAATAAGCCTGCCAAAATGACTGTAGCTGATATGGCAAAATAAATTATTTTATATCTTAGAAAATGTATCACTTATGTTTGTAAAAAATATTAATCAATCTTCTGGTGATAAC
>CAYLXX010000025.1:0-4598 GCA_964387955.1 uncultured Gammaproteobacteria bacterium | reverse complement strand
CCGATTGATAAAATAAATCCGGCAATACCAGGAAGCGTCAAAACAACCGGAATTAATCTAAAAATAAACATCGAGATCAATCCATAAATCAGAAGACCCATACAAGCAATGATTCCCAATCGACCATAATAGGCGACCATAAAAATCATTACACAAGCCAATCCCACAAGACCGGCGATGACGCTTTTTCGTACTTCAATCGCTCCTAGAGTAGGACCAATGTTTCGTTGCTCAACAAGTTGCACGGGAAGAGGCAAAGCACCTGAGTTGATTGCTATTGCCAGTTTTTTGGCATCGTCCGTTGAAAAACTTCCAGTAATCACTGCGTTGCCGTTGGAAATTTCTTGCTGGACTGTGGGCGCCGAAATGAGGAACTGATCGACAAAAATTCCCACCGGTCTGCCCACATTTCGGCGCGTAATCGACCCAAAAAGTTTTGCTCCTTCGGTCGTGAACTCGAGCGCAACTTGTGGCTTGCCTGTTTGAGGATCAAATGTCACCGTAGCCTTTTTGACATCTTTACCAGTGAGTCCGGTATCTTTGGAGAGCTGCAAAATTTGAGCACCATTAGTAGCAATTTTAGCCTCTGTGGTAGCTTCTTCTTTAAATGACAGTTGAGCAGTCTGTCCAATGAGCGCCACTGCTTGTGCCACATTGGAAATGCCCGGTAAGTCAACCGATATCCGGTACTGACTACCCGACTTGATAGATTGCACAACCGGCTCTGAGACTCCATATAAATTCACCCGTCTCTCAATAATATCCCTGGACGAATCTAAGGCTGATTGCAGATCTGATTGTTTAACCTTGGAGGTATCGAGATTAAACACTAAATGACTTCCCCCTTGCAAATCCAGCCCCAAATGCGCCCGGAAATCTCTTTGCAGCGCAATGTTTCCAAGCTTAAGATTGATCTTAGGCGAAGTAAGCGGACCTTTTTCGGGAAGATTCACCCAAATTAAAGCCAGTATGCAGAGAATAAAAAATATTGCTCGTAAAGGAGATTTCATTTAAGTAACTCGTCCTCTTGTCCAACTAACATGACTTTGGGCTGTTTTAAGAATTTCCATATAAATGGATCATTGTTTTTTTTACGAAACGCGAGTTCTTCTTCTGTCATAACAGTATAATTTATCTCGCGACCAAAACTTTTTTCTGCCTCCGAAATAATGGCTAAAACTTCGGGTACCACGATTACTCCTATAAACAAGAAATATATTTCATCTTCTTTAACCTGTACTTTCTTGATAAATTTGGTCGACATAGCCATGTATTTGACTTTGCCGATTTTGGGCATATTTTTGTAAAAATCTTCTGCGATAGGCAACATTTTAGCAAAAATTCTCAAAAATTCATCAAAAAAAATGTAGTGTCGATTGAGTGAGTAAAAAACTTTGTTAAGTCTCTTTTCACGAAGAAGTACTTTACCTTCATATAAAATATCCAGTTCCCGCTTAACCGCGTTAACCTCTTCAGAAACATCGCGGACAATTTTACGAAGATAAAAATTATCGTTTATATTTTGGAAAAAAAGGGAAAGTATCTTCCGCCTAGTTTTGGAAGGGATGATGTACTGCAACATGTTTAATACGTCACTTTATTTCCAATAGGCAAAATCGATATAAAGTCTTGTCCGCGAACAAGCGATACTTCTTTTTTGGAGGCATCGTAGAAATGCATCATACTTTTGGCGTCATCTTTAACCCAACTACCCTTGATCACCTTGCCGTCCTGGAAAATAAGCGCGTCACCTGACCCGATTATATCATATAAAATGTGTCCTCCCTCATAACCGTCGTTTGCAGGTGATTCGTCGGCAAAAACCACAATCACATTCTTAGAAGTGATTGGTTTACCGGTATTTTTATCGATATGAGGTGCACCGCCATTGGAGCGGACGTAACTATTGGTTGTTGCATCATAGGCCCAATCTACTTTAAAGTCTGAAGAAAGAGAATTCCAGAATCCATAACCAATCTTATTCACTGTACCGCGATCAGACTGTTTGGCATCGTCTTTAAACTTCCACCCATCGAAGTTTTTATCCCACGCAACGCCATCTTCGTCTTTATTGGTAAGTTTACGTTTTGTCGCAGCATAATCCCAAAGTTTGCTAGTTGAAGTGTAAACCGTATGCTCTGTAGCTCTATTTGGCAATCTATCCGGATCACGGTAAAAATTAGGAAATGGGACTGAGAATTGATTAAGGTCGTTATATCCGCCCCAACCTATATGGTCAAGCTCCCCAAGAGCGTCCGCAGGTCCATCGGTATTTGCTCCTCCCACATGCGCATACAACGGACTGTTGCCATAGCCCTGAGCCAACCTGACAAAATATATACGCGCCGATCGTACCGGTCCAACATATTTGGCATCGCGACAGTAAAACACAGTCATAAAGCGAGTAATTCCACCTTCTGCTACTGCTTCGTAAATGGTATCGGCTGATGATAAGCCAGATTGTGGGCGTGCTTCGGTATGATTTTCGACCATGATGATAAGCGGTCGACGCTTTTCCCAGTTTTTACGGAAGGATTTAGGCAATTTTTGGCCATTGAGAGGGCATTCTTCAGTTAAAGGCTCACCTTGTCCAAGCAATTCATTGGTATCTCCACTAGAAGTTGGCGGCTTATACGATGTGTTCAAACTTGGACCGATACCATTGGATGAAACTATAGAGTATGAAAGAAAGGCCGAGGCAAGAAACGCTACAACTGAGACTAAAATAGCTACAGGTTTGTTCATAGTAAAAAAATAAATCGCCCTTAACGCGATGTTTAACATTGTAACTTCTTTACTTATGGCTGTCAATATGGTTGAATATACGTATGCCGCAACGAACCAGGAAAGAAAAAGAAACAGCCTCAGAACGCAGACAATACCGCATTATTATGCGCGATCAGGCACCTGCCCCAACTCCGCACCCAACTCCAGAACAACCCCAAATAACCCAACCGCCTAGGGAAGATGCTCCTATAAAAAAGTACCTGCTCGCGGATCTTCGCAAAAGTCTCTTTATCATCACAGCCATATTTGCTCTTGAAATTTTGCTTTATTTTGTTAGCATTGGTTATCAGAGTTAGGTTAGGAGGTGATTGTATATGACAGTTACAATGTACTGTGTTAAAGAGAGACAAAAAAAAGACGTAGAAGATCCAGAGATGGTCACCATGAAAAATGGTAAACCAGCCATGAGAGCTAAGTGTCCTACATGTGGAACCACTATGTTCAAGATTGGAAATAAATAATTATTTTTCGAAAAATAAAATCCTCCGGCTTCACAGTCGGAGGTTTTTTATGGCAAAATATCATTAAAGAAGCTTAAACTCTTCAACCTTCTCGTATACAGGAGTCTTGCCAGTCAAAATACTCTGGAACAGGTAAATTTTGTCTACATTAAACTCGATATCTATCTTCATTTTCGAAATCATATTTTTTAAGGCAAAATATTGCTGTTTAGACGAGAGGGCGGAGCGGCTGATCGTCAAGTGCGGAACAAATTTTTTTGGAGGTAATTTAAGATCTTCTCTGATTCTATCGGCCAGATTTTCGAGTGTCTTTTGCCGTCTAAATCCCAAGTAAAGCAAAATATTATGGCGTACAAATGTATCTAGCTCAAATGAATACATCTGAAAAGACTCGATATCATAAATTAGATCTCTCACCCGCTGAGCAATTTCCTTCTCCATATGTGTTTCGCCAAAAAAGTGGATAGTGATATGAAAATTTTCGGGAGTTACCCAGCTAAATCCTGGATATTTTTTGTGCAAGGGAGCTAGTTGCTCATCAAGCTGTTTTGTAGTCTCCTTGGGTAGTTCAATTGCCAGAAAAAGTCTCATAGAGTTTACGAATGTTGGTGCTGGAAAATTCACCGATTTGAGAAGTTACTTCTTTAATCGTGGCCCCCACGTGCTGCGCTTGCTTTTGCTTCAAGTCAAGATAAGTATCACCTTCAGTAACTGCGATCACCTTCGGCCGAATTTTTTTGATAACTTCAAGATATTCCTCATACGATTTCAAGTGATGAGGCAATAAAACTACATAATCTACAAATTCAAGAGCTGCCAAAATATGTGCCCGCTGAGTTTGGGTATGAATTGGTACTTTGGATTTGCGTACCTTGATAAATTCATCTGGCTCAAGTAAGACCATGAGAATTTCTCCTTCTTGCTTAGCTTTTGTCAAATAGATGAAGTGTCCGTAGTGAAAAATATCAAAGCATCCACCCGCCAAAACTATTGCTTTACCTGAAAAATTATCGCGACGCACAGTCTCTTCCAGATTGGAGAGAGCAATAATTTTTTTATCGTACATTGAAACATTATACTATATAACATTATTACGGCTAATTTATATGGCTATCAAATTGGATCAAGAAAATAATCTGCTTAAAATTTTAATCGTCGATGAAGGAAGTACGCTAGCCTCACTTCTTAAGACTGAATTAAAAAAACATGAAAGCGAACTTTTTATTTCTCCCCAACCGCCCGAAAATCTGCATGTTTTTAACTGGAGTTTTTTAATCAATCAAAAAGATCACGTTCTCAAAAAACTTATTAAGTCCAAAGATCAACACTTAAAAGATAGCGTCATTATTT
>CAYLXX010000024.1:0-13650 GCA_964387955.1 uncultured Gammaproteobacteria bacterium | reverse complement strand
AGAGGAAGTGGCTGTTTAAAATAGGAGATTGGAGCAATTGTTGCAAAAACTACACCTACAGTAAAGAATACCGCCAAGCCAGCGGAAAGAATATAAATGCCTCTCAAAAAATGAGTCAGTGATTCTCTAGTACTTTTCACAATAAAAACACAACTAGAATAAGGATAAAAAGGCCAATTTTTGATTGCAAGCGCATTTATAAAAAAAACCCTTCAACCCAAAGTACTATATTTGTTCAAATTAAATCACTATCGAAAAATTGAAATTAGCCTGGTATAGCAGTTAAGAGAATCATATATAAGATAATATGAGCGAAATTTTTATGTTTTTCTTAAAAATTTAGTAGGATAAAAAAATCAGAACTGCTTATTTCCTATAGTATTTTTTATATCTACTTATAGAGCCCCAAACACATGGTAAATTTTAAGAACTCGAGCCGTTTTTTGAATTTACCAGATATAAAATAGTTTTAACTCCAATTTGCGAGCATTTCATTGACTTTTGCACAGATTGTGCCTACACTGATCATATGCGTATTCTTGTAAATATAGTTGTGGGAATTTTTTTCTTTCTCTGTGTTCCCATGCTTTCTATAACTGTGGCTCAAAATACTATTGGCTCGTATGGAGTAGCAAGTTATGTTGTTTTAATCGATAAAAATGTGCAAGATGGGTCGATTATTTCCTCGACAGGTAAAGGATTCTCACTTTCTCAGAAAGCCTATGATCACTCAATATTCGGTGTGGTGAATTTGAAACCAGCGATACTTTTTGATCTAAAAAATGTGCCTGCAGGAAGTTATCCTATCGTTACATCAGGTCAAGTTGAGGTTTTGGTAAACGGCGAAAATGGAGCCATTAAGAAAGGCGATGTGATTACTGCGTCAAGCACAAAGGGTATCGGTATGAAGGCTGTAAGAAGCGGCGTAGTGTTGGGGTACTCTTTGGCAGATTTTACTCCAAAAAAGCCCTCTGATATTACGAGAGTTCCTCTTTTAATCAAGATTTTCTCATACACAACCGAGTCATCAATTAGCTCGAGTTTCTGGGATATTTTCAATCTTTCTCAGGTAGCTGCTACCGAAGAACCGATTAGAGCTTTTCAATATTTGATGGCCGCACTGGTACTTATTTTATCTTTGTTATTAGGTTTCGCTTCGTTTAGTCGATTGGCGAGTCGAGGAGTTGAGGCGCTGGGGAGGAATCCGTTGGCTGCGAGAATAATTCAGGTAGGAATTGTGCTCAATATTATTCTTACCATGATGATTGTAGTCGCAGGTATCATTGTCGCTTTTTTTATTGTACGTTTATAACTTTATCCTATGGCATTTTCTCTTTTACATCAAAAAAAACCAGATCAGAATCCGCAAGATGCTGCCAGCAAAATTATTGCCAAAGCTCAGCGTAAATCTGAAGTTCTTCTGGAAAATGCAGTCAAAGAAGCTGAGCTTATAATTTCTCAAACTAAAAATTTCCGAGATGAACTCCAAAAAAGTCTCAAAGAAGATGTTGCTTACCAGGCCTCACAATTTGCACAAGGGTATCAGGGACTTTTGCCTGAAATAAAAAAATATTACCAGACTGGCATTGATGAACAATTGCGTGCTTTTGAAGATCAATTGCGTGTGTTTACTCTTGATGTTGAAAAAACGTTTAAGGATAAACTTGATACCTTAGCCAATCTTTTAAGGGATCAGACACTACAGGAATTCACGATAGTTCAGAAAGAATTGACCGATTATAAACAGGCAAAAATGCGTGAAATTGACGAACGGGTCAAACGCATTGTCAAAACTGCAGCGGCCGAAGTAGTTGGTAAAACGTTATCGCTGGCAGATCATCAAGATCTTATCATGAAGGCCCTTGAAAAAGCCAAACGGGAAGGAGTATTTGAGAAATAGTATGGAAATTTCTCCCTTACTAAACAAGCTTGTTACTCGGCAGGACGCTGATGATTTAGTCATGTATCTTGACGATCTGCGTGATTCTTTAACTCGCAAAGAAGTTTTGCCTTCGTCCTGGCAAGAGGCTCTTCTTGCAGTGTATAAAGCCAATAATATCGATACTCAAAATAAAGTCCAAATAAGTGATTTTTTAGTTAAGGTGCGAGAGCACATTAAAAAAATACCAACTGTGAATCTGACGCTGGCAGTTGACTTAAGTAGTCAGTCGCTTGAGGAGATATCAAATACACTAACTGAACATGTAGGAGAGAAAGTGCTTTTGGAACTTCGCAAAGATGAAGCTATCGTTGCTGGCGCTGTAATTGCGTATAACGGTTACTTCAAAGATTATTCTCTGAGAGGCAAATTGGATGAGGTAATAACTCAACAAGACAAGTAATTTCATGAATACCTATCAGCAATATTTAGACAAAATCGGAGAGTATGGAGAAGTAATTGAGGTGCGATATCCTCTGGTGTCTGTGATTGGTTTTCCCAATGCTCGGCCTCATGAAATGGTTTTGTCTGAAAATGGCGAGTGGGGAGAGATATTCTCCATCGAAGATGAAAAAATTGAAGTTCTCCTGTATGCAAAAGAGCCAGTACGAGTAGGTACCAAATTTGTGCGTACAGATTCATTTCTCAAGGTACCGTCAGGGAAAGAGTTACTCGGATGGGTGATTGACCCTTTAAGCAGACCTCTTTTTGGTCCTGGTACTTTTACTTTACCCAAGAACACCCGCGATCTCTTGACTAAAGTACGTGGTATCAGCGAACGTTCTCGTATCAAACGACCTCTTCATACAGGTGTCACAATCGTTGATATGATGATCCCCATCGGTAAAGGGCAAAAAGAGCTCATTGTCGGAGATAGAAAAATAGGTAAAACTTCGTTTATTCTCAGCACCATAAAAAAACAAGTAGCAGAGGGGTCGATTGTGATTTATGGAGCTATAGGCAAAAGGCAAAGCGATATCAGAAGTTTTTATGATTTTTATACCAAAGAAAAAATTGGCAATAATATTATTACCGTGGCTTCCAGCTCATCCGATTCACCCAGCCTCATTTATCTTACGCCGTACGTGGCCATGGCTATCGCAGAAGATTTTTGTGACCAAGGTTATGATGTACTTATCGTGCTTGATGATCTTTCCTCGCACGCCAAGTTTTACCGGGAGCTTTCATTGGTCGGAAGACGTTTCCCAGGTAGAGACTCGTATCCGGGAGACATTTTTTATACGCAGGCAAAATTGCTTGAGAGAACTGGTAACTTTAAGCATCCGACTAGAGGTGAGACCTCTATCACCTCTTTACCAGTAGTTGAAACTGTGGAGAGCGATCTAACAGGTTATATTGCTACCAATATTATGGGTATGACTGATGGGCACATTTTTTTTGATAATAGCGCGTATTACGACGGCCGCCGTCCGCCTATCAATATTGCTTTATCAGTCACACGTGTGGGTAGGCAGACCCAGTCGACTCTCCAGAGAGAAATCAATCAAGAACTTACTGCATTTTTGAGTCAATACGAAAAAATGCAAACCTATTCCCACTTTGGTGCAGAACTCTCAGTTAAAGTAAAAAAAATTCTTAAAACAGGCGATGCCCTGTATCAGCTTTTTCAGCAACACTTTAGTCAAAATGTACCTGAGGCAATTCAGATTCTCCTATTTGGTCTAATCTGGTCTTGGAGCGTGGAGGATCTCGAAAAAAACAATGTCGATAATCTTAAAAGTTTACTCATAAAAAAATATCAAGATGCCAAAATGAAACAGCTTATAGATACGATCGTGAATGTTAAGACTATTTATGAACTTTTAACTAATATTACCCGTAATAAACCCGTGCTGATGACAGCATAGCTTATGGCAACCAAAAGACAACTTTTAGCCGATATTGAACTAGTGAATACGCTGAAATTGATTACCCAGGCATATCAGGAGATATCGGTGATGCGTATGAAAAAGATGCGTGTTTGGGTTTTAGCAGCGCGCCAGTTTCTCACCGAGCTAAGTGATGTATTTTACGATGTGCGCAGTAACTACCAGCGCCAGATTGAAGAGTTGCTTGCTAAGAAAAAACAACAACAACTTATTCCTAAGCAGCAGAGTAAGGAATTAAGTGTGTTTGTTTCGGCCAATTCTAAGTTGTACGGAGATATTATTGATCGAGTGTTTGAAAAATTTGCCGCTAGCATCAAAGAAAAGCCGACAGATGTCATGATTATCGGTAAGTTAGGTAAGTCTTTGTATGAACAGGCTGGTCTTAGCCATCAATATTTATATTTTGAGGTGCCAGATTCCGAAGTCAAAGTGGAAGATCTTAAGCCTATAATTTTTAACCTTCTTAAATATAATAAAATTAATGTGTATTACGGTGAGTTCGAAAATGTGATTACCCAGAACCCGACCGTGGCCAATATTACGGGCGATGACCCGTTCAAACTGGTTGGAGGCAAGCAGAGAGATAAAAAAGAAACCAACATCAAATACTTGTTTGAGCCTAGTCTAGAAAAAATACTCGATTTTTTTCAAACTCAGGTCTTTTCATCGCTATTCAAACAAACTATGCATGAAGCTCACTTGGCACATTTTGCTTCGAGGATTCGAGCGATGGAGGAGGCAATCAATAATATTGATGGAGCGAGAGTAAAATTAAACAGTGAGAGAAAGAGGCTGCAAAGGACCATCGAAAATCGTAAAGTTCTAGAAAGGATTGCTGGTTTAAGTCTCTGGAGTTAATATGAAAAGTACAGGCAAAGTTGTATCTATCAAAGGTCATGTTGTCGAAATAGAGTTTCTCAAGGATCCACCCAATATTCATGATGTGCTGGTCCTTGAGAACGATGCCGCTACTCAGATGGAGGTTTTTGTGTCGTCTACTGCGCAACGCTTTTATTGCTTCCTTCTTACCGAGTCAAAAAATCTTCGAAAAGGTTCACTTGTTGTGGGTACTGGGACCTCGATGCAAATACCAGTTGGAACTGAAGTCCTGGGCCGCGTTATGGATATTTTTGGTAATCCGCAAGATGGCGGAGCGGCATTTCCGGTAATTAAAAAGAAATCAATCTTTGATTTTTCGCATAGTTTTGAAGAGGTGGTTGTGCCCAATGAAATTATTTATACAGGTATTAAAGCGATTGATTTTTTCTGCCCATTACTGCGTGGAGGTAAGGTTGGATTGTTTGGTGGGGCAGGTGTGGGAAAAACTATTCTTTTGACCGAAATTGTGCACAATGTGGTTGTGTTAAACAAGGACGAGAGTGTCTCTGTATTTACGGGTATCGGAGAACGTATTCGTGAGGGTCAGGAACTGTACGAGTCGCTGCAACAGAGTGCTGTACTACCTCTTGTAAGTCTCATTTTTGGTCCTATGAGTGAAAATCCAAGCGTACGGTTCCGTACAGCAATGGGTGGAGTTGCCCTGGCCGAGTACTTCCGTGACACACTCAAGAAAAACGTCTTATTTTTTATCGATAATATTTTCCGATTTACCCAGGCTGGACATGAATTAGCCACGCTTATGAATACTATTCCTTCAGAAGGCGGTTACCAAGCGACGCTCTCATCGGAGATGGCGCTTCTCCAAGAACGATTGGTGTCTACTATCAATGGGTCTCTGACTGCCATAGAGGCCATCTATATCCCAGCTGACGATATTTCAGACTATGGAGTACAGGCAGTATTTCCCTACCTTGATTCGACTGTGGTGCTGTCACGTTCTATTTACCAGCAAGCCAGGTTTCCCGCAGTTGATCTTCTAAGCTCGACAGCCTCTGGTCTAACAACTGAAATCGCAGGCGAGGCTCATTATAAAGCCTTTCTTGAGAGCCAGGCAGTGCTTAAGAGAGCTCAGAGCCTCGATAGAATTGTATCTTTGGTGGGTGAATCAGAGCTTTCACCTGCAGATCAGACAATCTATAGGCGGGCGAAAATTATCCAAAACTACATGACTCAAAATTTGTTTGTTATGCAGCCCCAAACAGGCAAACAGGGCAAATATGTCAAACTTAATGATACGGTGGCAGATATCCAGTCGATTTTAAGCGGTAAATACGATGATTACCCACCAGAAACCTTTTTGTATCTGGGATCATTGAAAGATCTGGCTTACACTTAATATGGCAGACCAACTTTCCAACAAAGAATTGAATGTTTTGGTGATACATCCGGAGCGCGTCATTTTTGAGGGAAAAGTTCGAGCCATCACAGGCAGAAATGATAAGGGCTCGTTTGACGTGCTTCCACTTCACACAAACTTTGTCTCGATCATCAAAGATAAAGTGACGATAGTTGAGCTTAATGGTCAAAAGAGGGAAATACCTATCGAAGAAGCTATTATGAAAGTCTATGAGAATAAAGTCTGGGTGTTCGTCGGGATAAAAGAAAATGTTACTGCCGAAGTCATTCCCGCGCCTTTTCCTCAGGGAGTAGGACTTGGAAAGCCTTGAGGCGCGGCCGATGGTGTAGGCGAAATAATGCGCATGGTACTGGCTCCTGCTACATTGGCCGAATCAGTTTTAAACTGTGTCAGTTCTTTCTGGGCTTTTTCGTAATCTCCCTTATTTTTATCAGGATCTGTCAGCGTTAATACTTGACTCATCTCTGATATGGCCGATTGGTAATCTTTTTTATAATAGGCAGTCCAAGCAAGATTATAATGGGCATTTGACCAGTTGGGTTTGAGAGCGACTGCTTGTTTAAACAGAATTTGAGCGTCATCGTAGTTACCAAGTGAAAAATAGACGCCGCCTAAGCTTAGCCGGTAGGTGGGATTATTGGGATCAAGCTCAATTGCTCGCTGATAGGCTGAGATTGTCCAGGCGTCGGCCTCTTGAGCAACATTAATAATACTCTTGTAGATTGAGGCAAGATTATCCCAGTAGATCGCTTTCCGAGGATTCAGCGCCACAGCGAATTTAGCCTCAGCAATGGCAGCCTGGATTGTTTGAGTAACTAATTGTTTATCTTTGTCACTCAACTGGCCAGAAATTGAGGCATTTGGCTGTGTATTTTTATTGGCTACATTGCGGGCTAAAAAGGCATTAGTCTGGGAAAACGCAATATGGTAAGACTCCATGGAGGGATTAAGTTTTATAGCCATTCTCTGACCGTCGTAAAGCTCACGAAGATCATTTTTTACCATGCCTTCGGTAGACTTGCGCATATAGAAATCGGCCAGATATTTTTGACCAAAAAAATAGAGAGAAAATAGTGCAAAACCAACCATTACCACTGCCAAAATTGGAGCCCAACGAATATTTATTGTAGGTTTACCAACAGTATCAGGTATGGGTATAAAGCTGAGTGCCACAAAAAATAAGAAGAAGTTAATAAATGACGGCGGAAGCATAATAAACACGACAATCATATATATAAAAGGAGCAATGAGGCCATTTTTTTCACCTGAGAAATAAGCTTTCAACCCATTAAACATAATGAGGATTGTGGCCGCAAATCCGACCAAACCGGTTTCTGTCAAAATATGAAGTAATGTGGATCGCGATACCATGAAGCTGGTGATTTGCCATTGCGGGCTTTGATTGTAGGCGAGATCTTTGATTTGTGTAAACATAACAGAGAAATTATCTATTCCGGCCCCAAAAAAGGCAGTTACGGGATTTTTCAACGTTTCAATAGCCGCGAACCAGGACAATCTCACGGGCGGTAAAGATATAAGAAGTTGGTTTTTGAAAATAAAGTATCCAGTCGTGATCAAGGCTGCTATATTTAAAAGAAGAATAAGTAAATAAAATATGTTGTTTTTGGCTCGTCCAAACAATAAATTAAGTGTCAGAATTATACAAAAACCCATGAAAACAGCTAAATCAATCGGCGTGCCTACAGCCGAAAAAGAGGAACTTTTAAGAAACTGCAATGCAAAAGGCAGATTGAGAGATTGAAACGGATTAAAAAGATACATAATGAGTGTCAGTAAGCCACTCACCACCGAGGCCGCAAGAAGCGGAATGATAATCGTTTGATACGTATCGCTTTTTAGAGCTTGGATATAAAAAACAGCCAGAGCAAATAGGGTAAAGAGGCTAAAGTAGGGGTTAATAAGAGCTTGTACGTGATTGGGCGTGATAAGAAAAGTCGAAATAGCTGTTGCAATCATAAGAACTACAAGCTGTATATCGATAATATTTTTTTTCCACTGTAGGCGGCCGGTGATGAATATTTCAATAGCCGAAATTATCATGAGAAGAATCGCTATCAGGTTGAGAAGATAAAATTTGTTAGTCACGAAGAACTCCTGCGTAATCGGCAGGAAAAAAAGCGGCAAAAAAAAGGCAGTAAATGCAAGAATATACGACTTTATTAACCCAAAAGGAGATTGATTTTCCATACAGAGAATATATCAATTGTATGCGGCCGAAGGCTCTTTGTCAAAGCGTTTTCTGGCTTTTATCCAGGTAAAACATAATTCGTTCAAGTAGAGCTTGAGGCGTAAAATCTGCCTTAATAAGATATCCCTGAGCACCGAGTTTAAAACCCTCTTCACGTATCGGCTGATGATCCAAGTTGGTTAAAAGTATGATCGGGCATTTAGGCATAGAACCTTGCAGTTTACGTAGTACTGCTAATCCATCTAATCGAGGCATCATAACGTCAAGAAGTATAAGATCATACGCACCATTGAGAATTTTATTGAGGCCTTCTTCGCCATCTGCGGCCACGTCAACTTCATAATGTTGTTCGTTGAGAAGTTCAACGTAGAGATCTCTTGTATAATCATCATCATCGACTATGAGTATTTTTTGAGCCATATTAATATATACTATACTACTAGTAAATTAGATAATAAAATTATGAAAGTCATGCAGGAGTCTTCCGTATCCGGTTTGGCCTCAGAATATATATTAGGCGTCAGGCCAATTGATTTCCTACGGAATAGCTTGATGGCACCATTTGATGGAAAGTTAGGAGTTTTTGACTCCACCTCATTGCGTGTTGAAGTAGCGCAACCGAGCTCGCTTGAAAGGGAGATGGCTGCCGATCTAGTCAATTATGCGTACAATCTAAGGTACGGTATATCTGGAGGTAATATTGAAGATTTGGCTCACGACGAATTTGATCAGTATGACAATACTCATACGATCGTAGCTAAAGGAAAAATTAATGACGAATCGGTAATTTTAGGTACTTTACGAGTTGTTTGTGATGGTCGAGAGGGTTCGCTAAAGCCAGAAGAGCAACTTGAGGTTTTTAAATTATTTGATATGGAAGAAGGGGGAGTTTGGCCTCATCAAGCGAGTGGAACTATACCAGGAGAGCTGAGTAGATTTAGTTTGCATCCAATATTTGATGCAATTGCTTCAGACCCTGATATGAGTATAGCAATGCATTCTAAGGTTTACAAAAGGACGGTGCTAAGAGAACTTTGGCCCAAGGCGATCGATATAATGAAAAAAGAGGGTGTTGGTACACCTTATTTTATCCTTACTCCCAAAATACACAGTTTTGTGGTAAGCGCTGGTATTCCACCTATTGAGGTAGCTGGCAGCATACCTAGTCCATCGGATTATTCCCAGTCCATAAGAAATAGATTTAGTCCTTATTGGCAGCCTGAGGTAGGTTTGGACGAACAACCTGCCGTATATATTGCCCCATGGAAAATGACTGGAGTGATATAATATCCACATGCGTGAACTTTCTGAACATCAATCAGAGATACCAGATTTAACCGAAGGCGAGAAATTATCGCTTGATTACGAGAATTACCCTCTTCGCCATACTCTCGTTCGAGCAGATCAAATTGTAAGAGAAGAGATTGATTCTGTAGGTCCAGATAGAAATTTTTCACTGGTTGAGGCTACTCTTTATGGGTTAAATGAGGCGCTGGTTAGAGGCAATGGTTTTAAATTAAGAAAAGAATTAGATAAAGAAATTGCCCTGTATGAAGATCTAGTCGATGCAGAAGGCGATGATAGAAAGTATGGATATTATGCACAGTATTCCTCGAGTGGAGATACAGTCCATTATGCAAATCCTGCCTTTCACCGTTTGGCTTTGGTGACAAGTAATTCTAGGCTTTATGAAGATCCAAATTTCTCAAAAGAATGGGAAGATGTCAGAGACATTTTTGAAAACCTTGTTGTTGCTGTCGCTGGTGCGAGTGTAGGCAATAATATAGCCCACATCATAGCTCAGGACATTCGACCACTCAAACTTAAAATAGCAGACCCCAATGTATACAAGCTTTCAAACGCTAATAGAGTAAGACTCACTTATAGAGATGTTGTCTATTCAAACAATAGTCGTGAAGAGTTAGCGCAAAGGGGTATTATTACAGCTTTCGGCACAAAGAATAAAGCCATAAGCACAGCAGAACAAATACATGGAATTGATCCCTTTATGCAGATCTGGGCTTATTATGAAGGCATAAATAATACCAACCTTGATTCGTTTTTGGTTGGCAACAGAGTAGAACCGGCGGCCGACTTTGTAGTTGAGGAAACGGATAATCCGAATGTAAAAGTTATGATAAGAGAACGTGCGCGTCAACTGGGAAAAAGAGTAATAATGGCAACCGATGCAGGATCGGCGATACAAGTTGATGTGCGTCCTTTTGATGTTGATCCCTCAGCAACTCTAGCGTATGGTATTGCAGATGAAGATGTATATGAAAGACAAAGAGTAGCCAACGATGATAGAACGGTAGATAAAAAAGAGGCATTTTTTAGATTTGCAGACGGCTTATTAGGAAATGAATACAGACGTGGAGAATTTGGTAAAATCATCACAGATGAACTACTCAAGCCTTTTGTCAGTGTTCCTCAACTTGGTTCAACAGCCGCTACTGCTGGGGGATTTGTTACAGAGGTGATTGCGCGGACTGCTCTTGGACACAATTTTCCTGAACGTTTTATCGTTGATAAGCGTACGTTGGAAGTGCAAGAGTTTGGGGAAAGAGTTTAGGACTTTGTTACGTTTTCTAATGGTAGACGAGGAGAATGGGGTTTATATTCGTTTGTATATCCAGCTCGAAAGATGATTGCGGGATGTCTATTATCTAGAAATGGTTTTAACGCGCTTCTTACCATCCTTACTTCAGCTAAAGCAGCATTAACGGCCATAGCTAATCCATTTTTTTCTAAAAATAAGGCAATGCCCCCAAGAGTTTGTCCCGCTCTAATCCATTCCTCAGGAGTATCTGATGTAATGGTGATAATTCCAAGTAGTGGAGATGATTCAATACCCTCTTTGTCTCCCTTTGGAAAAGCTGCTTTATAATCACCTTTAAGGTTACCTTTTAGTAGCCCATCATGAAACTCGGTGGCTAAGGCATCGGGTAATCCAAAGGTATCGCCCGGCATTCCTAAGTAGGAGTCAGTATCGTTGGGTAGTAGCCAGTCTCCTAATTCATGTCCGAAAGTATCACTATTTACAACAATCGAATCAGCTTGATATTGAAGTTCCGCGATAGCGGCAATGCTCATCCGATTTTTAAGCGTAGTATGGTCCAATAATTTTACGTTAGTTCCATTTTCATTTGCTATTGTTGTTAAGTCTTCGAGTATTGTTGGGTTAATGGTTCGACTCAAATCATATTTACTTCGATTTACTCTTCTTGTGAAAATTGCCTCAAAGGTTTCCCTATTAGTAGAAGTTGTTCCCGCTTGAAAAGATATATGACTCAAATGGAGATCGTTAAATGTTTGACTCGATGGTTTAAGTAGCTCGGGATCGATATTCATATACTCGATGTTTGGCTGGAGACCAAAATATTGAGATGCAGTAGTGAGATTGGCGATTGCGCAGCCAATACTTATTGTTGCTTGTCTTCCTTTAACGTCTGATGCAGGTAAAACTCTACTTTTATCTATATGTACATCAATTGCACGTTCGTCCGTATTTAGAGTGAATCTCCAAGGTTGTGTATTATGACTACTTGGTGCGAGATGAGCGCAATGAGCGAGATAGGTAAGTTGATCGTGTGAATCCAAGGCATTAAATTGATCCTGTTGAAGGCGAGTTATTTTCCAAGCTGTATAGTTATCGCCCTGCTTAATATCTACTTCATTAATAGTCCCAAACCTGGTTTGTTTTTCTTTACCCATAATCTGAAGAGTATTGTATCACATTTAGGCACATCTCTATAAGTTGTAAACCATCTTTATTCCTGGTACATTAAAAATATGCTGCTCTTGATTACTATTGTAAGTGTGATTTGTAATCTGTTTCTTGGCATTGTGGCTTACAGAAAGAATCCTAGAAGTGCAACCAACAGACTATTTCTAATCTTGACACTTATAATAGCGGCGTGGGCGATCACTAATTATATATCATTACTTCCTTCACCTCCTGCGGGCACGTTATTTTGGATAAGAATTATTATGGCTATAACAGGAACAATGTTTCCTACGATCTATCTTTTTACTGTTGCTTTTCCTGACAAAAAGATTACTTTATCTAGAGGATGGCTTGTCGTGATGTTCACGTTCGTTTCATTCATTCAGCTTATATCTCTGACTCCTTTGGTTTTTAAAAGTATTGAGATTAAAGATGGAGTAGCTACTCCTATACCAGGACCAGGTATGGCGCTTTTTGCAACTAATGTACTGCTTTTCTTGTTGCTTTCAGTATGGACATTGATAAGAAAACAGAGAACTACAATTGGTATAGAGAAGGTACAGGTAAGAATACTCATTCTCGGCATGACTCTGACTTTCCTATTAGGTACGGTAACGAATTTCATATTCGTTGTACTTTTCAAACTAACTACCCTTGTTGTGCTCGGTCCATTATTTAGTTTAATTTTAGTGAGCTTCATTGCTTACGCAATTATCAAACATAAATTTTTAGATATACGGCCCATTATCGTAAGAAGCATATCTTACTCGTTCGTAATAATTGTGTCGGGATTAGTCTATAGCATAATTATCTTTGCTGTAGGAACCTATGTAACTGAATTGCCGATTAATGCAAGTAATTTAATTTTATGGGTAAGCTTAATTTTCTTAGGTATATTCCTCTTTCAACCATTGAGAATTTTATTTGAAAAGGTCACAAATCATATTTTCTACAAAGATAGATACGACACTCAGGAGCTTCTGAGCTCGCTTAGTCGTATTATGTCAACGAACATTATTTTGACTGAACTTACCCAGGAGATACTCGACACAATAACCGCTCAAATGAGTATATCTTCTGGCATCTTAGTTCTGATACGTAACTCCTCAATTATCTGGGTAAAGGAAACGGGCAAGGAGAAACATCCGGAATTTAACGAACAAGCTATTTGCTATCTTATACGCAAAACTGCTCTTCGATCAGAGGATAATATGTTGATTTTTGAGGAAATGTCTGAATCTGAGGAAAAAAACATTATGCGTGAGCATGAGGTGACAATGCTTTTGCCTTTAATAGAAGAGAATGAAGTTATTGGCGCGATACTCTTAGGAGAAAAACTTTCGGGTGAAATCTATTCAAGCACAGATGTAAATGTATTGAAAATTTTAGCTCCAGAAATAGCAGTTGCTGTGAAAAATGCATTATCTTACGAGGAGATTAAACGATTCAATGTTACTCTTGAAGAGGAAGTGAGACAAGCGACTAGTAAATTAGAGGAAGCCAATCAACGCTTAAGGCAATTGGATGTATTAAAGGATGAATTCGTTTCAGTAGCCTCACATGAACTTCGTACTCCTATGACTGCCATAAAATCTTATCTGTGGATGGCTTTAGCTGGCAAAGGAGGCA
>CAYLXX010000023.1:0-14164 GCA_964387955.1 uncultured Gammaproteobacteria bacterium | reverse complement strand
AGTCTGACACTACTTGGGGACCGAGAATGGCAATTTTCCTGACACCCATCACATCTTGCTGAGTAATAAAATTGCCATTTTGCATCGCTAAAGAATGTACTGGCAAATATGCATCGGTTACTCCTTGTATTTGTACATTGGTATTGTTTCTGCCTGCGGTTACTTGTGAGCGACGTGAAACTTCGGGCGAAACATAATTCACTCCACTAATTTGCGTGTCTGTTTGAATTGCTTTGGCATCGTCATAGGTCAATGTTGTTGTTTGTGCTCCGCCGGCGCCGCGTATTCCGCCTGCATTTTGGGCGCCGGGTATGACAGTCAATAAATTTGATCCAAGCGATTGAATCTGATTTTCAACTGATTTTTGGCCAGATTGCCCAAGTGATACTAGGGCAATAACTGCGCTAATTCCTATAACAATACCCAACGTTGCCAGTCCTGTCCTCATACGATTTCGAGACAGTGCAGTTATTGCCTCTGAAATAAGTTCGGTGAATTCCATATTAATTATCCTCCACTACTTTGCCGTCTTTAATCGACAAAATTCGCTTGGCATGCGCCGCAATATCCGCCTCATGGGTAATCATCACGATAGTGTGCCCGCTTTTGTGTAATTTTTTAAAAATATCCATAATTTCTTCCGCTTGTGCTGATGCAATATTCCCAGTTGGTTCATCGGCCAATATTATTGCCGGGTTCATGACAAGTGCTCGTGCTATAGCAACTCGTTGCATCTGTCCTCCCGAAAGCTGGCTTGAAGTATGCTCTAGTCGATCACTCAAACCAACTTTATGAAGGAGTTGCTTGGCCTTTTCGTAACGTTCTTCCTGAGGAAAACCTGCATAAACAAGTGGCAACATAACGTTGCGTATTGCACTTGTTCTTGGAAGTAAATTAAATGCTTGGAATACAAAACCAATTTTTTTATTGCGTATGTCTGCCAACTCATCATCTGATAGTTTAGCTACTTCTTTGCCGTCTAAAATATAATTACCTTTTGTAGGCGGATCCAAAGCACCTAGAATATGCATCAGAGTCGATTTGCCAGAACCCGAAGGCCCCATGATTGCCACAAATTCACCTTTATTGACCTTAAACGAAACATCTTCCAAAGCAATGGTTTCGACGGCATCGTTTTTATATATTTTATAGACGTGATTGAGTTGAATCATAAAAATTAACGGCTAATTCGCACATTTCCGCCGAAACCGCCGCCTCCACCACCGCCTCTGATACCGCCGCCAAATGGATTGGCACCAAACGGTGATCGTGAAGCATTGTTCTGGGTAGTTCTGGAAGTAGCGATACTTGTAACTACATCGTCTCCCTCAGATAATCCCGATACAATTTCGGTTTGGGTATCTGATGAAATGCCTATTTCAACTGGCACTGAACTGACTTGGCTATTTTTTTTGATTCTTACAGTTGATTGACCATTCTGTGTTTGAACAGCAGTCGAAGGCACAAGCAAAACATCTTCCTTGGAGTCTGTAATAATTCCAGCAGTTGCCGACATGTTCGGATAAATTTCTGAAGATGCTGTATCAAGTGTAATAATCACTGGATATGTTGTTACTCCAGAATTGACACTTCCTGAAGTATCAATGCTTGAGACGCTGCCTGTGTATGTTTTATCTGGCAATGCATCAAGGGTAATAGTTGCCCGATCGCCAGTTTTAATCTTTGGTACATCAATTTCCGAAACACTAATATTGACTATAGGAATTGCTCCCGTATCAATAGAAGCGATTTTTTGTGAAGATGAGGCATTGGTTGAGGCAGTCGTTGATGTGTTTGAGCTTGATGATTGTGTTTGCGAAGAGATTACGGTACCTTTTTGTAACGTTAATCCAGTTACGGTACCCGTAATTGGAGCCGTAATTGTATTTGAAGCTTGCTGATATGAGAACCACGTCGAAGATACTTGAGCTTGGGCAGCAGTAATTGAGGTATCGGCTTGTTTGTATTTAGTTTCGGAAGCTGTGAATGATTTTTGTGCTTGTATAACTGCGGAGTCAATACTCTGTTTTTCAAGATCTGTATAGTCTCTTTTAGTTGTTGGATTAGTAATATTGGCGTTTTTATAGTTTTGATCGTTTTGGGCATTTTGAAGGGCTTGCTGATCAGACCACATTTGAGCGTCGGCGCTTAATTTACCTTGTTGTGCAGTTTGCAGTGAATTAACTGCGCTTTGATACGTTGCCCAAGCCGCAGATTGTTTCTGTTGTCCGTTTTGGTCGAGTGTAATTTTGGCGATAGGTTTACCCGCTTCAATAGCATCACCATTGTTAACATATACTTCATTCACTACTCCTGTTGCTTGGGTATTTACTGGAATACTATTGGCGCCTGAAATCTGACCTGACGCTGATACGGAAGAGACGATTGTACCTTTTGCAACTTTTTCGGTTTGAATTTGCTCTTGTTGTGCGTTTGTGCCAACTATTTTGAATTTCAAAAAACCTGCCAGAATAATGATCGTGATTAGGGCAATAACAACTTTTCGCTTATCTTTTGTAAGAATAACGGCATACTTACCAATTGACTTCATAATATTATGTATCATATGAACCTGAATTTACATCACAAAACTGAATAAAAGCTGAATACATCATTTTTTAATGGGAAGAACGACTGTAAATGTAGTTCCTTTCTGGAACTTACTCTCTACAGAGACTGAACCTTTATGAAGCTTGATAATTTCACTGGCAATTGCCAATCCTAGACCATACCCTTTTTCTTGTGAGGTACTGCGCGACTTTTCGGCTCGATAAAATCTCTCAAAAATATGTGGTAAATCTTTTTCGCTAATACCGATCCCATTATCTTTAATCGTAATTGTTGCTTGAGAACTAGAAACCAGCGAACGCACTGTGATTTTTGTGTTGGTTGGACTGTATTTGACTGCATTATCAAGAAAAATTACAAAAAGATCAATAATTTTCTGCCTGTCGCCATATATATTGGCATCTTTCAAACTGGTAGTAAATCCAATGTGTTTCTCTTTGGCAATATACGTTACTCTAGAAAGAGCATTTTTTAATATAGCAGTCAGTGAAAACTCTTCAAAATCATGAGCCGAATTTTTTTGTAACGTCGCCAACATTAGTAGGTCTTCGGAGAGGATTTTTAATTTATCAACATCGACCAAATTATCCTCCAATACATTTTTTGCTTGACTTAAATTCAATTTCTTGTTGCGAATATTGACTTCAATGGCTGTTTTTAAGGCAGTTAAAGGAGTACGCAGTTCATGTGATGCATCGGCGATAAATTGATTCTGTTTGTCGACTGATTCTTGAATTGGCCGCAATGTGCGACCTGCCAATACATATCCTGCAATTGTTGAGAGTCCCAAAATAATAAAATTAATGTAAAGTAAATTACGTAGAATGTTTTGCTCTGCAACTTCAAAATCTTGTCGATGGGGTGTGAAATCGGGAATTCCAAAATCTGGATTAAAATCTCTCAATCTCTGAAATCGTGATTCCATACGCTGTTCAACACGTATTTGTTCACGATGAGTGATAAAAAAAATTCCAAGACTAAAAAAGAGGCTTACCAACATGCTCACCAGAACATACCAAATTGTTAGTTTTATTCGGGCGGATTGAAACATTATGAATTTTTATCTATCTTATAACCAAACCCGCGTACTGTATGTATGAGTTGTTTTTGACGGGGAAAATTGCGGTCAATTTTATTACGTAATTGTTTAATGAATGCTTCGACTGTGTTGGGAAGTATATCTGCATCATAATCCCACACATGATTCATTATCTGATTTTTGGTAAGAATCTTGCCCGGATGTCTCAATAAATATTCAAGAAGAGCAAACTCTTTTTGGGTCAAATTTATATCAGTTTTGCCGCGTTTCACAGTATACGTTTGAGTATTTAACGAAAGATTGTGAGCGATCAGAATATTTTTAATATTAGTTCGCGGACGACGTTTCAACGCACGAATTCTTGCAAGAAGTTCCTCGAAAGCAAAAGGCTTTACAAGGTAATCATCGGCACCTGCATCAAGTCCTTCAACTTTATCATTTAACTGGCCTTTGGCAGTAAGCATAAGTATAGGTACATGAATATTTTTCTCCCGCAATCTTTTGCAAAGCTCGATGCCGTCCATTTCCGGAAGCAGTCGATCGAGAATCATGAGGTCATACTCCTCTGTTGTCGCAAGATTATATCCTTCTTGTCCATCATATACGATGTCCACAGCATAAGCTTCCTGTTCAAGCCCTTGCTTAATAGATTGTGCAATTCGCCGTTCATCTTCCACTACGAGAATACGCATAATACAGGCAATTATAGTAGTAATTAACTGAAAAGTAGCTGAATTTACTGGTTTCTCTCGTTGTGTGCGACTCGAGCTTTAACCAACTTTTTTATGAGAGGAATGGGTAGCGGTTCACCTAGCGGAAATCTTACTGTGGAAACTGCGGTCTGATATTTTTGTAAATCGTCCTTGTAATCCTGAATTATTGGAGGCGGGATATACAATCCTATATGAGTTTTTGCGTAAGCAAAGTAAATCAATCTTCCTTTATATCCATAATAAGGCATACCATAACTTATTTTTTCTTCAGCATTAGGCACTGTTTGTTTTATTGCTGCGCGCAGTTTTTTTAATTCAACTTGGATGTTTTGAGGAGCGTGACCGATATATCCATCAACGTCTTTAAATTTTTTCATGCAATATTATACTAATTTGTTCATTATTCTCAGTATCGTCTTCCAAGTCCGAGTGGTGATTTGTTTGCCGAATTGTTTCTCGAGCCACGCCATTACGTCGGGAGTTTTGATTCCAGATAAATCGATAACAGTAAAAACTGTGTCATCAACTATTCCCAGCACTTTATAACTACCGTGTTCAGCTATGTGTGGAAATTTTAATGAAGTTGGAGTGGGATTTTTTAAAAATGTCACATTTAATCTAGATTGAGGACTATCTTCCATACCTTTAAATAAATTTTTTGCCAATAATGCTTCAAGTTGTGATCGACTACGGACGATGGTGGTACTTGAAAAACCTAGTTTTTTGGGAAGTGCATCCTCGATTATATTCTCGAGGTTTTTAATATCTTTTATTTCACTTTCAAAGATTACATTACCGCTGGCAATCACTGTTTGAACATGTTTAAAACCAATATCTTCAAATAATCCACGTAATTTTTCATTGCGCATGTTGGGATTAAGAGGACCGATACCTCGTAAAAATGCAATATACTTCATATACTTACCAGATGTATGGTATTAAACGATGCTTAACTTTTTTGGTATATTCTGGGTAGCCTTTTAATTTTTTTAATAACAATGCCTCTTCATCAAAAATTCTCCATATGAGTGCCGGCATTGTAAAAGCAAGAACCAAAAATCCCCACCATGAACCAAGCGCTAAAACTATTCCAATGAGCATAATTAAAGCTCCCATATACATTGGGTGACGAACGTAAGCATACAATCCAGTGGAAATAACTTTTTGGTCTTTATGTATCTCTATCGTGGCCGATGTGAAAGTATTTTCTTTGAAGACTATAAAAATAATATAAAAACCGAGAGCTACTAGCAAATCGCCTAGTAATACTAATGCAAATGGAATTTGCGGGAGCCATTGATATTTGTAATCAAGCGCCGGGATTACAAGCAAAGCTAGAAATCCAATCGAAGTGATGAATTGAATTATTTTCTGACTTTTTTCTTTTTCTGCTGCTGGTCCTGCATTCATTCTTCGTTCCAAAAGCGCAGGATCGTACTTCATCAAGTATAAAGTTATAAGTAATACTGCGGCACCAAAAACTGCGAGGAAAATCCATGCTTGCCAATAGGCTATAGTTCCTGCAGGGATAAAAAGACATGCCGCCATTGCCAGTTCTAGAAAGAAAAGTCCAGACCATGCACGACCATGAAGTTTTTCATTTTTTTGATTCATCTTTTTTTCTATTAATTATCATTGCGAAGGTAAACACTGATACCATGACAATTTGGCAACCGATACATACTGGACAAATCACTCTCAACTGAAATAATTCTCTATATGCTATCCACAAACAAAATAGTAAGCCAAACGCCGCGACACCAAGTAGCAATTTTTTATTTTTAAAAAATGCTGCTAGTAAAATTACAATGTAGCCAATAAGCCCATATATTGGAGTAGGAATGCCTAACGTCCTGGCGACTGGCCCGGAAATAACTGCATCACAATTTATGGTTGCATTAATCGTACAAGGATGAAAATCCGATCGGAATAACTGCTGCCACATTAGATAAATTGAAAGAAGAATACCAATGCAAGAAAGAATTTTTATATACAAATAAATTTTATCTGCTTTCACGATAGTAAAACTCCTCCATCTACAACAATTTGCGTGCCCGTCATGTATGAAGACATGTCTGAGGCCAAAAATAATGCCACCTTACCAATATCATCAGGTTCTCCAATACGGTGCATAGGGATTTTATTTAAAAATGCATCCATGACTTTAGTCATATCAACTGCAGATGGTTGCGGAGAAGATTGTTGCAATTTCTGCACTCCAGGAGTAAGAATTCCACCGGGCGCTATAGCATTGACCCAAATTTTATGTGGCGCCAATTCAAGTGCTACGTTTTTCGTGAAACCCCACACACCATGCTTGGAGGCGTCATAATGAGCGAGCCCTATTGATGAAGGATGAAGCGCATCAATCGAAGTTATATTAATGATTTTTCCACCCCTACCTTGTTTAATCATTTGTTCTGCACAATATTTTGTACTTAAAAAAACTCCTTTCAGATTGATAGCTAATACTTTTTCAAAATCTGTAGAAGTCATTTTCATGACGGGAATTGATGGATAAACCCCAGCATTATTAACAAGAAGGTCTATGGAACCAAAAGTTTTTATAGTCTCTTCAACCATATGTTTCACATCATCCTCAATTGAGACATCAGTTGTAATTGCCAAAACCTTATACCCTTTGCCTGTTAATTCAGCAACAACTTTATCTGCTTCTTCTTTTGTACGATTGGCAATAACTACATTGGCGCCTGCCTCTGCCAACCTTGAAGTAATACCGTAGCCTATACCAAGAGCGCCACCTGTGATAATCGCAGTTTTATCAGATAGATTAAGAAGTTTGTCTTTGGGAAGCAACATATACCACCTATTATCTAAACATTTTTTTTAAAAGAAATCAAGTAGTTACTTTCTTTTGTTTTATAAACCACCCAACTACAATCGGTAAAGCAAAAGTTAAAGCATAATAAAGATAAACGTCAGGCTTATAATACCCATCTACAGGTTTCAGCAACTTAACGATAAATATGTAATCAAACAAGATGGCAATCAAAACCCAAATAGCACCTACTTCGAAAAAATAAAATATCGAACCTCCTCTTACTTTTTTCAAAAGCACCAAAAAGGCAATTGCTATACCTAAAGGAGTAATCAACCATCCAATTATTGATGATGGAACTACGAAAAACAAAACAATTCCAAGCAAATATCCGATCGTCCAAAGTGCCAATCCCCAACCTATTCCATCCTTAAGTAACTGCTTACTCACAACTTTACTATAACACTTATTGTTGGGTTTGTGTATCAGCAGTCGACATTCTTGCTGATGTTCGTCGTGCAGTTCTCCTAGCAGTTCTCCTAGCCATTCTTCTCATCATAGGCATAAAGTTCATCACCCCCTTCTGATTTTTAATAATTTCATTATATGAATTTAGTAGTAAAACTCCGAGAAAAAAACGTAATAAAGACGTAATAAAAAGTAATAGCATAACTTTAGCCTATCCCACCTTGCTAAATTCCTGAATTCCTGATACAATACTGCGCTCACATGAAAATTCCACCTAAAGTAAAATACTCATATAATCGAGTCACAACCTTCATTAAACGTAGACCCATCACAAGCTTCATCATCGCACTCGGATTGCTTCTTGCAATTATGTTTTTGGGGACAGTTCTCTCCTCCAAGCAGAAAACTCCTGTTACAAAACCTGTTATCAAATCTGTACAGATATACAAAATTGGCACCGCACCTCGAATTACTATACAGGCAAAAATCGAGAAATCAGGAGTAATAAAAATCACTTCCTTAACTGCTGGAGTGATACAGTCAATTAATGTCAAAGAAGGTGATGTGGTTAATAAAGGCGCTAATCTATTTAATTTAGCCAGCAATTATCAGGGAGGAAACGCTCCTCTTCTACAAGCTGCTATCGCCCAAAAACAATACGCCAATGTGCGAGATACTTTTAAAACACAGAAAGAACTTATCCAAAAACAACGTGATTTAGCCAATAGCTCAGAAACCAATAGTGAACGTCTCCGAGAGATCTCTAGTCAATCAATCGGAGAAACCAAAGATTTGCTTACCTTAGATCAAGACATCGTGAATACTCTCAATCAAAACTTGGACAATTATGTAGCCACCAACTCGGGCGGAATCAACGATGCTATTATCCTCCAAACGAAGGAGATGAAGAGTCAATTTCAAGGCGCCATTAACGGATTAAATCAGGCATTACGATCAACCGAATACCAGTCTTCAGACAGCAATCCACCTGCAGATATAGCACAACTACAGAAGGAGATTACTTTAAAACAGTTGGATATCCAAGAAAAAGCATTAGAGCTCAATAAGGAAGTTACCAGATTACAAGCTGCCATCGCACAGGTCAATGCCGATCTTATGCATCCAGTTGCACCTCTGCCGGGTACTGTGCAACGAATTTACGTGAAAGAGGGGCAACAAGTTAGCCCTGGCACTCCTTTATTGCTTCTGGCAGGAAGTAGTGATGTTGTGACTGCCGTAGCACTGGTATCAGAAAATATTGCGCATAATGTGTCGTTTATTGAGGAAAGCACTTTGTATTTTGGTACCGAAATCTATAATGAATTCCCTTACTTTGTTTCAACAGAAGCAACAGATAATCAATTATTCAGTATTGATTTTGTTGTGCCGCCGCAGTTTTTTCCCATTGTCGCCGATGGTGAATTTATACCAGTTGCTATTCCTGTGGGATATGCCAACACTGGTAGCGCTATACCATTTGTCCCCTTAGATGCTATTTATCAATCTCAAGAGCAAGCATATGTCTTCGTAGTTGAAAACGGCAAAGCAGTCTCAAGAACTGTCACTATCGGTCAAGTTTTTGGCGGTTACGCCGAGATTACATCTGGCCTTCAAGCATCTGATCAAGTTATTCTCAATAGAAATATTATTGCCGGCGACCGCGTCACTGTCGTGTATTAAGCTATGGCAGGAAAACAATCGTATTTAAGTCAACTTCGATTCGACGAGAAACTTAAAAACTCCTTTATCGCAAAATATCTCAAAAATACTCGTCTTGTCATTCTGATCGTTATGCTCGTTGTCGCCACTGGTGTCTACAGCTACATGCAATTACCTAAAGTATTGAATCCAGATGTCAAAATACCGATTGTCATTGTCTCGACAATTCTACCCGGAGCAAGTCCCAACGACGTTGAATCACTTGTCACGATACCTATAGAAGACGCAGTTTCGGGAGTACAAAAAGTCGACACCGTTACTTCATCTTCGCAAGAATCATCTTCGGTAGTGACGTTGCAATTTTTATCGGGAATTGATCCGGATAAAGCTCGTGACGATGTCCAAACTGCTGTCTCATCGGTCACTGATCTACCAAAAGACGCAACAACTCCCAAAGTGATTCGGCTTGATTTCCAAAACGTACCGGTCTGGTCTTTTAATGTCACAGGTACTGGTGACCCGGCAAGTTTAACGCAATTTAGCACTGACCTGATTAATCGATTGAAGGATGTTAAGACTATCGATCACGTGACAACATCTGGTCTGGATACTCAAGAAATCCAAGTTATTATCAAGCCAGAGGCAATTAATACCTACAACTTAAATCCCCAAGTTTTAGCCGGACTTATAACCAGTGCCACCAATTCTTACCCTGCAGGTTCGGTGAAAACCGAGCGATCAACCTATGCTCTAACGATTGATCCACAAATAATCTCCATCGATGATGTGCGCAACCTGAAAATACCATTAAACGGTCAGTCAGTATCTCTTGGCGATGTTGCGACAATTTATTTAAAAAGTAAACCCGGTCAAACTCCTTCTTACTTAGCTACCAATACTACGTCAGCCATTAAAACGGTGCGACTTGACGTGTATAAAACGAGCTCTACCTCTATTAATCAATCTATTATTGATGCCAAAAAAATCACTAATCAAATGATCAAACAATACAATGATCAGTTCAAGATTTACTCGATCTTAGATACACAAGTCGAAATTAATCGACAATTCAACGAACTTGTACGCGATCTTTTTATCACCATAGTACTTGTTTTTATTACTCTTCTTATTTTCTTAGGTGCTCGTCAGGCAATTGTGGCATCGCTAGCAATCCCGATGACTTTCTTGATCACATTTACCATCATGAATCTCACTGGCATCGCGCTTTCTTTCATCGCTTTTTTTTCACTACTTTTATCTTTAGGTCTGCTCGTTGATGATACTGTGGTTGTGATATCGGCCATGAGCTCTTACTACCGCACCAATAAATTCACACCTTTGGAAACTGGCTTGCTGGTCTGGCGAGATTTTATAACAGCAATTTTTACAACAACCATTACTACTGTCTGGGCGTTTTTACCAATGCTCTTATCAACCGGTATCATCGGTGAATTTATTAAACCTGTACCTATTGTCGTTTCCAGTAGTCTTCTTGGATCATTCGGTGTGGCTATGTTTATTACGCTTCCTTTTATAATTATTCTTTTGAAAGGATATTTCCCGCGCAGAGTAATAGTTTTTGTGCGAGTATTGCTTATCGCATTGTTGCTGATAGTCGCTTTTAATCTACTGCCGAAAAATAATCTAAAACCTCTAGAATTTCTTGCCTTTTTACTCGTCCTGTTTGTCTTGTATCAAACGAGGGAAATTTTTTGGAAACGCATGAAAGGGAGAGTGCAAATAGTACCCGGAATTAGACAAAAATTAAACCAAGGATTTATCAGCTTCGAGAGGATTGGTAAATTTTATAGAAAAGTCCTGGATCGCATATTATCAAAACCACAGCATCGCCGCAAAGTAATTATCATCGTAGTAATTTTTTCATTGTTTTCGTATATTTTATTGCCGCTTGGTTTAGTGAGAAATGAGTTCTTTCCAGC
Organism: uncultured Gammaproteobacteria bacterium; assembly: GCA_964387955.1. Lineage (GTDB taxonomy): Bacteria > Patescibacteriota > Microgenomatia > UBA1406 > GWC2-37-13 > CAYLXX01. The sequence continues at coordinate 2,998 of CAYLXX010000023.1, read as the reverse complement.
AAGTGATCAAAATTATTTATATATCAATGTTGAGCTTCCTGCAGGAACCAATCTTGATGTCGCCAATAAAGAAGCGCTTGTTCTTCTTGATCAACTAAGAAAAACACCTGAGATATTATTTGTCAGTGCCAACATCGGACTCGGTCTCGATATGAACACTGGCGGATATTCGTCTAATGCGGCCAATAATATTTTGTTTTCTATGGTTTTGCCAGAAAAAAAAGAGCGAATGAAATCTTCAATCGATATCGCCGAGGAAATCAGAAATAAATATAAAGATTATGTGAAAGGAACGTTCTCAATTCAGGAAGTCAGCGGCGGTCCTCCAGCTGGAGCAGATGTGCAAGTGAAAATTCATGGCGACGATTTAAAAACTCTCGACACAATTGCCAATAATTTTATGTCTTATTTAAACAAGCAACCAGGTCTTGATAATGTCAGTAAATCTATTAAACCAGGAACAAGCAAATTGGTATTTTTACCTGACAAAGATAAAATAGCCAAAGCTGGTTTATCAATTGATGCCATTGGATTATGGTTTAGAACGTATGCATCGGGATTTAGTCCAGTAAGTATCAAGTTACCCAATGATAATAATCAAAGTAAAGATATCACTATTCGCACAAGCTCAAACGAAGAATATATTGATAACATCACCAGTCTCTCCGTCCCAACTCCTTCGGGATTAGTTCCAATTGAATCACTGGGGACATTTACTGTAAAAGCCAACCCGACAGTTATCACGCGAGAAAATGGCAAACGCACAATTTCTGTGTCAGCTGCTGTAAGAAAAGGCTTCTCCGTATCTCAAGCCAACCAAAATTTTCAGAAATATTTGAGCACTGTCAATTTACCTGAGGGATACAGTTGGTCAACAGGCGGAGTCAATGAAGAAAATCAAAAATCTGTCACATCAATTCTTATGGCGATGATTTTATCGTTTGTATTAATTCTTGTGACAATGGTTTTGCAGTTTAATTCGTTTAGAAGAGCGCTGATCGTGATGTTGGTTATACCATTGTCAATTTCTGGAGTGTTCATAATTTTTGCATTAATTCACATTCCTCTTTCATTCCCCGCTTTAATTGGAGTACTGGCACTTTTTGGTATCGTTGTAAAAAATGCCATCTTGGTCGTTGATAAAATCATGATTAATATCCGAGAAGGCTTGGAATATAAATATGCCATTATTGATGGTGCCGAAAGCCGACTTGAACCGATCGCCCTCACGTCATTTGCCACTATATTAGGACTTGTTCCAATTACGTTATCTAATCCGCTTTGGCAAGGTCTAGGAGGAGCCATCATCGCCGGTCTCATGTTCTCAGGCACCATCATGCTCTTTTTTATACCAGTGATGTACTACATAATTTTTAATAAAGAAGAAAATAAGAAGAAATAATTTACTTCAGTTTTTTTAGATACGGTCGGGCGAGATAATAAAATACGAGAATAGAAACCGCTAGGACGCACCAATCTTTCAAACTATGCGGCTCGGGGATATCGTGAAATGTGAAAAAGTTAATGAGTAAAAGCAAAGAGACTATGGTAAAAACTAAAATATTGTTTGATTTCATTTCTTTATTATATCAAAAAGCCTCCAATCGCTTAACTTCGATTAGAGGCTCTTAAGAATATTTAATTTACACGCTTCTTCTTCCACTGATAAGTTGCCATGCAAAAATAGCCAGACAGGCGCCTATTACGCCGATGATTATACCCATTAGATTTAACCCGTTGTCTGTGGGTGTAGCCGGTGCAATAAATCCAAGCAATGCCGTGCCCACAACACCACCAATAATACCAGCAATTATATTGGCGACCCAACCCATTTGGCCGTCAGTTTTCATAATCATAGATGCAATCCAACCAACAACTCCAGCAAGTATCAAAGTTACAATTAATCCCATATTTATTTCACACCTCCTTTCAATTTAAAATAAAATATTAATCCGATCATATAATCATTTAGTAAATATTCAGCAATGAATATGTTACGAATAGGTAAGAAAAAAGCATTTGATGAAGCAATGTGAGGAGTTCTAGCTTAACCAATTGCCTTCTTCACAAGCGCGATGATTTTTGCCTCTTCAACAGGAGTCAACTTCTTCAGCGCATACGCGACTGGCCACATGTGACCTTCGTCAAGTTTAGCCGGATCGTTGAAACCTAACGTCGCGTATCTGTATTTAAACTTATATGCACCTTGGAAAAAACAAACTATCTTACCTTCCTTGTTGACATATGCAGGAAATCCGTACCAAGTTTTCGATGTGAGTGTTGGAATATTGGCTTTGATGATGGCATGGAGTCGCTTGGCCATAGCGCGATCTGGTTCAGGCATCTCGGCAATTTTTGCAAGAACGGCACTTTCTCCATCTTCTTTATTGGCTTGAGCCTTTAACTCAAGGGCACGTTCCTTCATAGCGGCGCGTTCTTCGTCCGAGAATCCTTTAGCCTTTTTAGTATTATTTGTCACAATAGCTTTATTTTATCAAAAATTGAATGTTTCTTCTCTTTAATATCTAAAGTTATTATATAATTAATAGTGTGATAGGTTACATCGATAATATTGAAAAACAGACGCTAACAAATTCTTACTTCAGAAAAGTCTTATATACTGGCCAGCACGCCCAACTGGTTGTCATGAATCTTAAGCCAAATGAGGATATAGGTCTTGAGGTACATGAAATAGTTGACCAATTTTTAAGAATTGAAAAAGGTGAAGGAAAAGTAATTTTAAATGGTGAAGAACATGTAATAACAGAAGGTAGCGCCATCATAGTTCCGGCAGGTATCAAACATAACGTGATAAATACATCTTCAACTCAGGAATTAAAACTCTATACTGTCTATTATCCTCCTCATCATAAGGATGGAACTGTGCATCAAACTAAGAAGGATGCAGAGACTGACGCAGCAGATCATCTGTAAAATATTTTCTGTTAAAATATCATACACAAAGTCTGAATCAAAAAACAAATTAAAAAAATTAAAA
>CAYLXX010000022.1:0-15838 GCA_964387955.1 uncultured Gammaproteobacteria bacterium | reverse complement strand
AAGTAATTATTTTGTAAACCTGATTTTTGAGTGGTGTAGGTATATGTATAATTTCGGAAATTCTGATTGGTGAATGTATTAACCGTGAAAGGGAAGCCAGTCACATTGTTGGTTTTCATGGTCATCAGGTAGCCGTTACCAGGATTAAGATCTCGTGCTCTCCACAATAAGTACGTTGAGGCGTGCTGTGACTCGGTTCTGAGCAAACGATTATTGTTTAACTCAAGTAGCTTAAATTCACCATTCAGAAGCGCATCGTAGTTGAGCGGAGTTTTTTTATAAATATTATTTTTGATGGGATTATTGTAGGTATAAAAACCTGAGTCTTTATTCACTAGTGCTGTGAGTGTGGCTGGTGATGTAACGTTTATTTTAACTACAGTTTCGGTGTCAATTTTATTATCTGTATTCAGAGTAATTGTGGCAATATGGGGGAAATAATTTACTTGTATATTTTTATACTCAATTGACTTGGCGGTATTTTTATCTTCATCGGCTGTGGCATCAAGAATGAAGTTAAGATAGTTTGTGTCTTGAGTTTTTTCACTGCCTTCAAAATATTCAGTCACAGTCTTAAATGAGTTGGAAAAACCTGTCTTTATCGAGTCTTTATTGTTTAAACAGGTTTTGAATGATTCACTGTAATAACAGTATTGAGGATATTCGTCGCTTGAGGATTTATAGTCATAGCTGACTTTGACAAGTGCGTTGTCGGTAGGTAACAACGATTTTTTGTACACACTACAAATAGCTGTGTTTTTGGCATTGAGCTGTAATGTATTACCTGTTTTGGTGGAAAGGGAAGTGGGGCCTGTGATGGCGCCGCAGATTTTGGCATTATAGAAATCAGCAGGTGTCACAGTAAGGGTGTGGGCATCTTTTTGTGTATAAATGCGCAGATAATTGGCATTTTGGCTGTTGACAATATACGTTTTACCCAGAAGCTTGAAATCAGATGACGCGTTGTCGTAAGTGAAAAAATCTTTGTTATTTAAACTGACGATTAAAGGAGCACTTTGATTTTGCGCATTAATCGGTACTGCATAATCATACTCATAATTTATATCGAACAGTTTCTGCTCATTGAGTGTAATTGTGGGTAAAGCAGTTTTTAATCGGAAATTTACAGTTGCGCCGCTCTTTTGGGCGTATAACTCAACGGGAATCATATTCTCTGTCGCAAATGAGGGAATGTGTACATCGTACGAACCAGGTGTAAGTTGCTGAGAAAGTTTAATAGTTTGATTGTTTTCATTAATCTGTACCGGAATCTCGTTTTGGGAACGACTGGTAAATAACGATTGGTAAGGAGCAAAATAATTCACTGCCTGAGTATTATCTGAAAAATAATTGCCGACTTTGGCGAATAATTGATCTGTCGTACTGAAATGTTCGATTTTTTTAATATTCGGTAGAGATGGGGTTTCGGCTACGAAATTTTGAGTTTTATTTTGCAGATTAACTTTGTATACGACAAGATTTCCAAATGATTTATCTAGGGTGATGTGAGGGTTGTGGGTGAGAAAATCTTTTTGATTATAGGCGAGTTTAACGGCGTTGAGTTGATCAGAAAATAAGAGATTTTCGTCAAAAATTATGTAGGAAATGTGGTATTTCTCAAGTATTTGGTTGAAGGCGTTTTTATCATTGGTTTTCAGCGCGTAATTGAGCTGCCAGTAATAATCTTCCAGTTCCTGACTCCAGACATCAAACGTACGACTCATGATAGGTTGCTCGATACCATACCACATGAATCCCGATCCGCGGACACCCCAACGGTAAAAATACCAACCCCAATAACTTCCTTGTGGAAGATCCATGATGCGGGCGTTTTTATCTTGTGTGTCAAAATATGAAAATAGCTGAAAATATTCTTGAGGAATCTGGACTCTCATGGTGCTGGAAATTAATTGACCTTTGAAGATAGGTGAACCGTAGAGAAGCAATGCAAAAATTGCACAAATTGGTAATGCAAATGCAATTATTCGCTTGTTTTTTGAGCGAAGAAAATTTTGGATAACAACTAATCCTAGAGTGAAGAGTATTGAGAATGAAAAGACAGTCGGGACTATAAATTTAGTAAACGGATTTCTGAAAATCTGATTGAGAAGCGGTACTGCCCTGAGGATTGAGTTTACTGTGGCAATAACCGGCACATCGGATAAAAATATAAGAGAACAAAGACCAAAGAGGAGCGCGATTGATACCCGATATTTATGCTTGTATAAAAGTCCAAGGAGAATAACGCCGAAAAAAAGATAGCCTAAACTCAGAATATACGGTTGATCGAGATGATTTCGCCAAGCTTGCATCATAAATTCATTGGTATTGGTTTTCTGGTTGAAATCTAAAAAGTCGTAATAAAATTCTTTTAGCACTGGGTAATCTTGCAGGGTGCCTCTTTTTTTATTCATCTGGAAAAACTTCTCGGTGGCCATCATATTTTGCATGGCGTTTTGAGTTACCGAGACTTTTTTGGCTACAAAATAGATATTGGGGATAAGCCAGAACGCATTGACACAAAATATGATGGCCAGTGCCATGCCGACAGTTTTCAGAGAGGCAATGGATTTGCGGGTGGTTATAAAAACTGCAGCGATTAACCCAACGCAGATAAGATAAACAAGAAAAATAGTTTGGACATAGGCCTGAGGAATCGCCAAAAGATTGATGATCAAAAATATGGCTAAGTTGCGGCGAGTAGGCTGATATAAAAATTTAAACAGTCCGTACATTTCCCAAGGGAAAAATCCCCAGAAAGTGCTATAAGGTTCGAAAGGTACAAAAAAGTACTGAATTGTACCAAGGTTAAATAGATAAAATAAACCACCGACCAAAGAGAGGAGTTTTTTATTTTTTTCCTCAAGCTGGACTAAAAGAATGTCCCGTAAAAAATAAAAAACTCCCAAGATCCCCACCAGTAACATCAGAAAATGGAAAAAATAGCGTAAAAGTTGCGTCGGCATGACCAGCGACACAATCCACAGAAACAATTGTCGTGGTAAATCGGCCGCATGAGCCATACCTGCAAGTAATCCGAGACCTTGATACTCTTGCCAAACCGAGAAAATAGACCGTTTGATATTCAGACCAAAGTTAAATTCAGGGTGCAGATTGTCCCATCCGGTAAGCCATGTGCCAGGGGTATAGTTCAGGAGTGCAATTACTCCTACAAGAAGAACCAGAATAATGTGGTAAAAGTATTTTTTTAAAATATTCATATTGAATTAGTAAATAACTGCGCATACATTTTGCCGATAATATTCCAGGAACGACTTTTTTTAAGAGATCGAGAAAAGGCCACATAGGCTGAGTAATTTTTTTTCACTTGGTCTAATTTATCAGAAAATGCAGATGCATTATTCATATCACACACAATATCTTCTTGAGTAAGATGCGCATCTGCAAGAGCATGAGTGAAATCTTTACTTTTGAAATAAGCCTGTAACTCAGTGGATACAAGAACCGGTTTTTCAAAGGCAAATGCCAGCGATAGCGGGCCAGATGAGGAGAAAAACAAGCGATAAGGTAGTACGACTACATCTGCAGCCGAAAAAAAGTACGGAATTTCATCTTCATCTATCACGCCAGTGATACGTATACCTTTTTTTCTGGCTCTATGTTTAAGAGTATCGATATAGACTTTGTATGCTGGTTTGTCTATGTGATTAGGATTGCCTCCGCCTGCAATAATCAGGCGATTGATTTTATTTTTGGGAAATACATCGATGAGTCTATCCACGCCTTTATAGAGTGAAAGATATCCGAAATAAAGTGCATAAAATACTTGTCTTTGGTAGTTGAGTTTGGTTTTGGCAGTGACTTTACTTAAGGCTTTCCAAGACTCCACAGCATGAGGAATAACTATGACTTTTTTGGCATCGTGCAAGGTGTGCTTTAATTCTTCTTCAAAAACTACGATTTTATACGCTATCAACATCATCCAGGCATAAAAAATCTTAACAGTCCAACCGAGTACATATTTTTTAATAACATTTGATTCAAGACCTTCGAATGTATCAACAACTTGGTGCAGGACCAGATACAATTTTTTTCCTCTGAGGCGAGAGATGGTCATAAGTATAAAAAACACAATATTGCTCAGGATGCCGCCGACCATATTGGCCTCATACGAGATGAGTATGTCTTCGGTAGAAGAGCGAAACATTGAAGAAAAACAGGAAATCAAAGATTCGATATTATTACGCTGCCAGATCCGATTGACAGTAACATCATCTTCCCGATACGTTTCTTGTTTCTTAAAGTATTCGGCATAGACTGAGATTTCGATTGAGAGATTTTTTTTGATTTCTCTCAGAATATTTTTGGTGTATGAAGCCACGCCAACAGTTTTGGTATCGTGAACGACACCCATCGCAGGATAACTGGAAAAAATAAGTAAATGTTTCATTGTCATAGCTTTAATGATTTGAGGAAAATGCTGGACGTTTGACCGTCACTGATTTGAGGTTGAGGTTGGAAAGTCTGATGTAGAAAAGATCGATTAATGTTTTAGGAAGATCTTTTATCAGGTTGACTTTGGTGCGGGCATCATTGGACCAGAGGACTGGAGCTTCGTGTAATGTGTACCCTAATCTATTGGCTAAAAATAACAGTTCTGAGTCATAACTCCAACGGTTGATTTTGGCAGATTTAAAAATCTCATCGGTAGCTTGACGGGAAAAAAGTTTGAAACCGCAGGTAAAATCTGTGACCCAAGTATTGAGAACAAGTTGAGAAAGAAGCGTAAAACCTCTTCCGAGAAGTTCACGGTATTTTGGTTGGTGTTTAACGACGGTAGATTGACCGTTTTTGCGAGTACCGATGACCACATCGGCATTTTTTTGGATATAAGGCAAAAATTTCTTAAATTCGGTAAGCGGAGTCGACATATCTGCGTCAAAAAATAGGGCGTAATCGGTATCGGCTGTTAGCATACCTTGACGGACAGCGTAGCCTTTACCTTTGTTTTCTGGATATGACAAAATGTCAATTGAGGCGCCGAGTTTTTTTCCCAGAGTTTTTTTGTGATTTTTTATGATCTTAACTGTGTTATCGATACTTCCGTCATCGACGAAATAGATGTGTTTTAAATCTAGGCCATCAAAGGAGAACCCTCGTGAAAGGGCAGTGAGCGTAGTTTTAATCCGTTGTTCCTCGTTGTAAACGGGGATGATAAAACTTAGTGTTTTCATAACGATTTCTATCAAACAAACTTGTTTAATAAAAAACGTTAGGCATACCGGAGTATCTACAAAAAAGTCGCAAGCGCGACTTTAGTCCCGAGGGACCAAAAATGTAGCGCGTGGAGCGACCTGACGTTTGTGCAAAAAAGACTTACTCGTGTGTGAATGGTTAATGTTTCACATGTAGCTTATCTCTGCAAGGGCCGGCGGGCGGGTAGATCGAACAAGTCGATCCATCAGAACTGCAGATTTCAGTCCAGCCAGTAGGCAGGTTGCCAGGGGCTTTCTTGACTACAGCTCCGCCGTAATCAGTCACGTCTGGTGGCTGATTATTTGCAAGACTCCACTTCATGTCGTCTGCCAGGTCTTTGCCTAGCTTGCAAATTTCCGTGGCGGGTGGGGCCGGTGGAGGCGGTGGGGACGAGGTAGACGTTTGACTAATAGGTTTGCGGACGACTGTCGCTTGGCACGGTTGAGGTGCATAGATGGTCCAGTGACCGCTTTCCATACCTCTCCACTGATCGTTGGGACCGATATGGCGATTGTGTTCACCACCGTCCGCAGACCAGTTAGCTGGCAAAGTTGAGCCGTAGCTCAGTTCGACTTCGAGCCCATTGTAACGGGTATCAGGTTCCCAAGCGATAGGTTTCCACTTCATGCTGAGGGCGAGATTTAATGGATTCACAGAACAATCTGGAATTGGTTTACGCTCAACTTGAGCCTGACAGGCAAAGGGGGCATAAAATGTCCAGTGTCCGGATTCCATTCCACGCCATTGATCGTCTGGGCCTATGTGACGGTTTTTTTCTCCGCCGTCAGCAGCCCATCCGGGTGGTAGTGAGGATCCGAATTGTAGCTCGACCTCGAGTCCATTGTATCTGGTGTCGTCTTCCCATCTGAGGGGTTTCCAGCCTAGCTTGATCGCCAGATCTAGGGGGTTGGTTTGATCTTGGCACTTTGGACCACTTGTTGTGGCTTGCGGCGCGGCTGATGTTCCTGATCCCTGGCTCGGTTGTTGGGGCAGAATAGGTACGGTGGCTTGCGTATAGGGAATTCCCAGGCTTTTCCTGCAGCTATACGGCGCATAGATCGTCCATGTGCCTGTGTTGATAGCCTGAATTGAAGCCGTCGCCTTGATTTGCTTGCCATCTCCTACTGCCTCCCATCCAGCGGGTAAAAAGCCCTGCTTGGGCACGGTAACCATGAGGCCGCCGTACTTGAGGTCTACCCACTTGATTGCTGTCCAGCCTTTTTGGGCGGCCAGCTTGTGAGGTGCTATGCAGCTTGCAGCCTGTACTTGTACGGGCGAAGTTGCAACCACACTTGGGCTAATTGCCAATAGTACTAAAACCATCGTCACGAGTTTTCTTATCATTGTCTTGTCTCCTTGAGTGAAAAACCACTTACACACGAGTACGAATTGTTCGCACGGGCTGAAGTGAAACGTTCACCTCAATCCGTGCGAGTGGTTCTCGCAAAAGGATATATTTCCGGTATGCCAATAATGTAAAAGTGCTGGCGATAGCCTCGCTCTAGCCTAAGCTAATTAGGCTGATTTAAAGCTATCTTGTTGCTACTTCTAGCCTCTGCCTCCATGACATGCATGGCGACATAGGATAGAAGGTGTGCTTAGATATGGTTGATGGTGCTCGAGGAGCAATTGTCGGTTTTGAGGCCAACAAACATCGTACATATGATAAGCACACACTTCTGTGTAGGGATAAAAATAGGGGTGCGATAACGGGCGACCGTCGATGACATTACAGTCAAAGCCTCTCCTTCGGTGATCCGAAGTGCAAACGAGTTTAACGTAGCTTGATAGCTACTTGCTAAATTTGTACTGCGCACGGCAGTCATATGGGGTGTAAATTGACCACCACCCGATGACCATTGTGCGATCAGTATCATTTTCCTTGATCGTGCGACCAGAGGAGATAGCTTCCCACTTCGGTGGTAGTTGGTCTGTGCTCTTAAGCTCCACACGAAGTCCTCCATATTGCGTATCGGCCCAGTTGGGTTTGTCACCTGGTTTCATCCATTTTTTTTGCATAGCCAGCGTTACTGGATCCAAGCATTGCACATCTCCCGGAGGAGTGGCGGCTGGTATGGCCTGGGCGGCAGGTTGAGCTGGGGGCATTGTTGAGGAACTCGCGGTGGGCGGGTTCTCATCAAGCCATGGCCAATAAGTTGCACGTTGAGCGGTTACGCTTCCGTCAAAGGCGCGTATGGTTTCGCTACCGATTTGCATCGATCTGCCCGTGAACGTGGCGCCAGGATATGCATCCACTGCACCATGGGCCGGTACTGCGATTGTGAACGAACCATTGTAGCCTTCATTTGGCCCGAGGATGATGAATCCATCGAACGCTGTATTCACCGTATCACAAGGATACAAGTGAGTGGCTATACGCTGTGTCTGTACTCCAGCTAGTTGAGCGCCGAGACTCTGAACACCAGATGTTGACTGTGGGAAGTTACTCCGTAGCCATTCGCATTTCTGCGCGGGTGTCCAGCTTGAGCCTGTGGCCGGGGGTTGCTGACCGCCGCCATTTGGCTGTGTACCACCGCCTGAGGGCGATGAGGGAGCCATTGTCGGCTGCTGTACGACTGGTACCGGGGTATTGGTAGCTGCTACTATGGTGACTGCCGTTGCAGTAGCTACTTGATTTTCCGGAACGTAGTTTCCGTCTCTGTTGATAAACAAGACGCCGGGGCTGCCGGGGTTGGTGTAGAACAGTTCGCCTGCGTTGTTGTGTGTGCCAGTGGCAACGAATCCGGGAGTCTGTCCGAGAGCCAAGCCGACCCTTCCGGGTAGGTTGACACCGATTGAGATCCAGCCGCACAAGAGGAGTAGCAGGATTCCCAGGATCGCCAGGCCTATCCATCGATTGTTGTTCATTGTTTGCCTCCATGTGGTTCTTGGGGTATGTTCCGGCCAGTAAGGTTCAGGGCCAGTGGTTGTGCGTCCGGTTGTGAGCATATCTGGGTTCCAAGCTGCGATTGAGCTAGGTTTCAGTGTGTTTAGATGGTCATTCAACCTTCTTTTAACCACAAGGATGAACCCGTTGTCATCAATGCCAAAACCTCTGCACGCCTCACGTATTTCGTCGTCCGTTGGCACCGGTTGAGCATTGTTCACCCAATTCTGAACATCAGACACACGCCACGCCGGAAAGTTGCTTTGAGGGGTTACCATGGTAGGTTTCTCCTTTTCACTAAGTATCGAATACCAATTAGCCGTTCACACAGGTATAAATACCTTATCTTTGCTTGACTTCAGAGTCGTTGCATTCATCTGCGGGGCTTACCTTGCGGGTAAGGACAGATCGGTTGAGAGAGGGCAACCGGTTAGATCATTGAGAAAGGGATCCAGAGCTCCGCAGGCGATGGTCTCGTCCACGAGGTTCTGGATACCTAGATCTCAGATTGATCAAAAAATTTCCTATTTATTCCCTAACTGTAAAGGTGCGGCAGTCAATCGTTCCTGCTCAAGCTGTGAGTAGGCGATATCCTGTCACGTTAATGTGCTCCATCAGGCTAAATGGAGCAATTCCATCCTCCTGATAGTACACATGCCCGGTTTTAAGCCGGACCATGAGTTTTGAAGCCCACGAACAGGGCCTGATTTAGGCAGGCCCAATTCCTAGGCTGCAAAGAAAATATGGGTAAAAATTGAGCGTCAGAGGAGGTGCGGAAAGGTGTTGCGAGAGATAAATAAGGCTTAGGAGCTATAGTACAGCCTAAACCAGTATATAGCTTATTCATATAGCCTCGTATTATATCACAATATTATAGGTCAGTCAAGTAAGGGAATGAAAATAAAACATTAATAGATGTGTAAGATTTTTAAATGAGTCAAATAAGAACCTGTAGAAATATCTTATACTCTGATCAATAAAGTAGACTGGTATTGTTTCTTAAGGAGATTCTGGTAGCTTAAGATGTTCCTCAATTTTTTCAATACGACCTTCGTGATTAGGAATATCTTCAATATAAAGTTTTACTATATATTTCATCTGGCGCTCTACAGTTGTGAGTCTCTCGGAAAGTCGATCTATCTTTAATTCCAAAGAATCAAATCTTTTCTCAATCGCTTCAAACCTATCATCGAATAAATGTTTAATGGCTTCAAGATCGGTTGGAGTGAGTGTCATACTATAATTTTATCTCACGGGTATAAAAATACAACGGATTATAGTCTACATTTTTTTCAACATGATCTGGTAGGAGACGATAGCTGCAGACACAATGACGTTAAGAGATTTATTGATTCCCCACATCGGTATTTCGACTATCGTATCTACTTTATCAAGTGTCTCGGGCAATACTCCAGAAGTTTCGTTGCCAACTAAGAGAGCAATGGGAAGCTTGGTATCGAGCTGAGATAGAGAAATCGCTTTATTGCTTTGCTCGACTGCGATGACATGTGTATTGGTATTGGCCTGTTTCACCTCGGCAATCGCCTCAAGCGCGGTTTTTTTATATTCCCAGGGGACGAGTTTATATGTACCAATCGAGGCTTTTTTTATTCTTGAATTAGGAGGAATTTCGGTTTGACCGCAAAGATAAATTTTTTTACAGGCAAGCGCATCGGCTAGTCGAAACAGGCCACCGACATTATAGGTGTCGTAAATATTCTCGAGGATTAGGTAGAGCTCATGGCGGGGGAGAGAAGCGGCTCGTTTAACTGCTTCTTCCTCGTCGACTGTGCGCAGCTCCTTGGCGTTGAGTTTCATAGGCCTATTATATCAGGTAGATATTGTTACTAAATTCACACGTAATTCATACCCTTTTTTGATAGAGAGAGCTTATTCTTAATCCATATGGTACTTGTAACGGCGTTATTGCTACTGATGCTACTCATGAATTTCGCTTAAGTAACCTATAGTTGACAAGCAAACAGGCCTGTAGTATAATTGCCAGTCATATGATACGAAAAGGACTTATTGCGAGTTTTTTAGTTTTTGCACTTCTTTTTTTCGCCAAAACAGCTAATGCTCAATATGGATGCACAGGCCAATATGGTCAGTATGGCGGTTGTCCTCCTTCACAGAGTATAATCATCAATAAACTTGTCGCCAAGCCTGTTACCAAAGGCGGAGTGACTGATTTCGTCGACAATCTTTCACCTTCAGATCCTCGCTTTGGACCTGGATCACAAGTTATGTTCCGACTGATTGTAAAAAATACTTCTAATACCAAATTAACTGGAGTGACCATTAAAGACTTTGTTCCTTCCTATCTTGATCCTTTAGAGGGACCAGGTGCTTTTGACAGTAATACTCGTACCATCAGCTTCTCAGCCGGAGATTTTAATGTCAATGAAGAAAAAACATTTGATCTTACTATGCAAGTAGCTGATCAAAAAGATTTACCAGCCGATAAAGGACTGCTTTGTGTAGTTAATCGAGCACAAGCTTTCAATGCCAATGCCTCAGATGATGATACAGCTCAACTTTGTATCGAAAAACAGGTGATGGGTGTTACTCAAGTTCCTTCTTCAGGACCTGAGTTTGGGTTGGTCGTAGTCGCAGGAGAATTCGCACTTCTTGGCGCCGGTTTCATGCTTCGTAAGAAATCCTAAATTTACTTTATTTCCGCAGGTTTTTGCAGAATTAGAGAAAACCATCCAGTGACTCTTCGATCTGTTCCTTGTAAGGTTTGTCTCTCCAAAAATACAGGTTTAAGTTCAGGCGCCATTTCCTCAATTTCTCCAGGTGTGTAATAGAAGTAAGTTCGTGCGCCTGTGTGTTCTTCAATAACTCTTTTTTCTTGATATTCCTCAGCTTCCTTAAGTGATATAAAAATAATTCCTCCAGATGCTAATGTTTTACTTGCACGCTGCAAAACTTTTCCTACACTTTCTTTATCTGAGTGAAGGAGCGAAGCAAAAGCAAAAATAATGTCGACTTCTTCGGGAAACTCGTATGTTTCAAGATCTGCATGTTGGAATAGTCCTGTTGGGTTATTTTCTTGAGCAATCTGAAGAAGTTTTTCTGCAATATCTATACCTGTGTAATCATCAGTTCTTTTGAGTATTTCTCGCGCATCGCGGCCGCTTCCACAACCGATTTCAACCACCTTAGGATGAGATTTTTTTACGTATGAAAATGCTTTTTCGACATCTTTTACTCTGGGACCATAACTGTCAAATTCATCGGCAAAGGTACGAGCATTATTGTTATATGTATTAATTGTTTCTTGTTTTGTCATTTTATGATTATACATGTAACTTAAGACTTTTAATATTAAAAAAAAGGTCTATGTGAATAGCCTGTGGATAACTTAAGGAATATTGTTGTGACGCTGACTATAGATATTTTCAAGTAGATAAATAAATATTTATAGGTCAAAAAATGAGCCTGAAGGGGGAATCGAACCCCCAGTCTAACCCTTACCAAGGGTTTGTTTTACCACTAAACTATTCAGGCGGTAAACTATATTTTACACGAGATCTCATTGAAATTTAGTAGGTTTTTTGTTATTCTGACAGTATGGATATCAAATATATAGGTCACTCGTCATTCGTTATTAAGTCTAAATCTGCTCAAGTTGTCACCGATCCTTTTGACCCAAAAATGGTCGGGCTTAAGTTTCCTAAGCAAGAAGCAGACATTGTCACTATCTCTCATCATCATCCAGATCATGATTACTTGGCTGGAGTCGGTGGATCGCCGTTGGTTATCGATTGGCCAGGCGATTACGAGAAAATGGGTGTGCGTATAACTGGTTTTAAAAGTTTTCATGATAAAAAAAAGGGTGCTGACCGAGGAGAAAATATTTTGTATAAATTTGAGACCGAAGAAATGTCGATTTTGCACTGTGGCGATTTGGGATTGGTGCCAGATGACAGTTTTGTACAAGAATTAGGCGATATCAATGTACTGCTTGTTCCGGTGGGTGGTTTTTATACGATAGATCCGACAGATGCAGTGGAATTTATCAAAAAATTAGAGCCGAATATGGTTGTACCAATGCATTATCGATCTCCGGCACATGAGGTTAAAGCTTTTGCTCAACTGGCGACTCTTGAGGATTTCTTGAAAAAAATGGGGATAACTCCCGAGGAGCCGATGCCAAAATTGAGTATCAAGAAAGAAAATATTATGGAGGACGAAATGAAAGTGGTGGTTTTGAAAGCCGAATCGTAAGACAATAATCTGTTTCTTCTGTTATTATTTATAGACTTATGGCAACTCAGACTGGTAAGGTACCACCACATGATATTGAAGCCGAAAAATCAGTACTTGGATCAATACTTATCGATTCATCTGCCATTAGTTTAGTAGCCGAATTTCTCCGTTCAGATCAATTTTATGTTCCAGCGCATCAGACAATATTTGATGCGATGCTAGCGCTTTTTGAGAAACAGCAGCCGATCGACTTGCTTACCTTAAAGAGTGAAATGCAGACAGCGGGCAACTTGAAGAAGATCGGCGGAGCACAATATTTATCAGACCTGATCAATATTGTTCCGACATCAGCTCACGTGGAGCAGTACGGCCATATTGTTAAAGATGAGTACACGAAACGCAAACTGATCGAAATGTCTTCGCGTCTGGTGGAAAATGCTTTTGATAATGCAGATATCCGTAAACTTCTGGATATGGCGGAGGGCCAGATTTTTGCATTGTCCCAAGAACACTTACACAGTGATTTTATCGAACTTAAATCTATCTTGGCCGAAAGTTTTGAGAGGCTGGAAGAGTTTGTGAAGCGGGGAGACCATATGAGGGGAGTCCCGACTGGATTTGCCGACTTGGACAATAAGTTGTCGGGACTCCAGGAGTCCAATTTGGTAATCCTCGCCGCCAGGCCAGGAGTTGGTAAAACAACCATGGCCCTCAATATTGCTCTACAAGCTGCAATTAACCACAAAATGCCAGTGGGCATGTTTTCGCTGGAGATGAGTAAGGAAGAACTTGTCGACCGACTGCTTGTAGGACAGGCCGAAATCGACGCCTGGCGGCTTAAAACCGGTCGTTTGTCAGACGACGACTACAAACGGTTGACTGAGGCCATGGGCGATCTCTCAAGCGCTCCTATCTTCATCGATGACACTCCGGGTATTTCGATTCTGGAAATGCGTACCAAAGCTCGTAAGCTCAAAATGGACAAAGATATTAAGATGCTCATTGTGGATTATTTGCAACTGGCCGATGCCGGCCGCCGCTTCGATTCCCGTGTACAGGAAGTGTCGTTTGTTTCGCAAGGACTCAAAAACTTAGCCCGGGAACTGCGCATTCCTGTGCTGGCTCTTTCTCAATTATCACGCGCAGTCGAGCAGAGAGGCTCCAAAAAACCCCAATTAGCAGACTTGCGTGAATCAGGTGCTATCGAGCAGGATGCCGATGTCGTCATGTTTATCTATCAGGAAGAAGAAAACGATTTGCTCGACACCAGTAAGCGCATTCTTAAAATATATATCGCCAAACACCGCAATGGTGCAACAGGCGAAATCGAACTTATGTTCCGCGGTGACCGCGTGAAGTTTTATTCGATGGAGAAGAATGACTTGAAGATATAATAAAAAGATAGCTAATGAGCGATCCCACAATTGCTCCAACTACTACATCCAGGAAATAGTGACAGCCTAAATAAATGCGCGATAATCCAACCAAGCCAGCTACGACATAGTAAATCCATCTCCGTTTCGGATCAAAATGGGCAAAAATTACTGCGGCCGCAAAAGCCGCGGCCGCATGACCCGATGGCATTCCAAAATCAGTCGGGCAGGCTAGGGGAGTGGTAAAATGGAAAATTGGTCTAGGCCTCTGAAATAAATTTTTTAAAAGATTGTTATTGATAACGCTTGTTAAAACAAAGCTCATAAAGAAAAAAAACATAAACTTTTTATTCCGGTTTTCTTCAAAAATGATCAAAAGCAATAAAATAAGTGCCCAGACGATAATTGAATTACCCTTCAGCGACAAAAAAGCAAAAAAATAATCAGTTAAGATATTGTGGGGGATGGTGAGAGCAATAAACCGGGTAATCTGAAAATCAAATTGATTAATAAGAAGCATATCTTAGTATATATAAATTTTATGCACACCCTCGATGACTTTCTTTGGTTTTAAAGAGGGGATAGGGTAGAAGTAGGTAACTACGCGAAAATTTTTGAAATGTTTCTTAAGATATGCATAAATTTTTTCCAAAAACCACGGAGAAACATATAGGTAAAACACCAATTTTCCAGATAAGGGAGTGTCGTGCACTTTAAACATATTTTT
This sequence comes from uncultured Gammaproteobacteria bacterium, assembly GCA_964387955.1. Lineage (GTDB taxonomy): Bacteria > Patescibacteriota > Microgenomatia > UBA1406 > GWC2-37-13 > CAYLXX01. The sequence goes on along the minus strand of CAYLXX010000022.1, from coordinate 1,419 downwards.
CAAGATTACGCGAATATTTTTTCTGTTAGGGTGAAATAAGCGACGGATATACATGATGCCAAATAAGACAGGATTAATTTCATCGGCGACAAAATAGCCTTTGTGCCGGCGAGCAGACTCAAAAATTACCAAACCATCGCCGGCACCCAAATCGACTAATGTTTCATCTGACTTAAGGTTAATGGCATCGAGAATTCTTTTAAGGTCTTTTTTATTGGAAGGAAAGTAGGGGATAGGGGAAAATATCGGGAACGCAAAAAGCGCAATAATGACGAGGATAATTGCCGCTACACCTCCTACAAAAAGCATCTTTCAAGTATACTATATGCATGGGAGTGCTATCGTTTATTCTGGTTGTTCTTGGACTTTCATTATTTGAGATTATTTCGAGTGTTGATAACGCCATCATCAATGCTGAAGTATTAACTACTTTAAATCAAAAAGCCCGTAAATGGTTTCTCACGTATGGATTATTGATTGCTGTTTTTTTGGTCCGAGGTGGATTACCGTGGATTATTGTGTGGATAACTTCACCGCAACTTGGTCCAATCGGCGCCTTAACTGCTACGTTTTCCAATGACAAACATGTGGCCATGACGATCCAGCAATCGGCGCCGCTTCTTCTGGTAGGTGGAGGTGTTTTTTTACTGTTTGTGTTTTATCACTGGTTATTTATGGAAGAAAAAAAATACGGTCTCCCCGGAGAACGATTTATTCATAGCCAGGGAGTTTGGTTTTATGCAGTGGTATCGATAATTCTGGCAATTATAGTGTTTTTTAGTGTGCATGAAAATCCTTACATGGCTATGTCGGCTGTGATAGGATCGACTGCTTATTTTATTGTTCATGGCTTTCGTGAAAACGCTAAAGAACAAGAAAAACATCTTTTGGGTACCGGACTATCTGATATAAGTAAACTTTTGTATCTTGAAATTATCGATGCCTCTTTCTCGATTGATGGCGTCTTGGGCGCGTTTGCCTTCACACTTTCTGTACCGATTATTCTGCTTGGGAATGGACTCGGAGCGATGATTCTCAGGCAACTGACAGTAAGCAATATGGATCGCATCAAAAAATATCGTTATCTTAAAAATGGAGCTATGTACTCGATACTGTTTTTAGGTATGGTGATGATTTTAGAGTCTTTTGGACTCGAAGTACCAATCTGGTTTACGCCAACTTCAACGATAGCAATTGTTTTGTACTTCTTTTACCGATCTCGAGAAGAAGTTGTATAAACTCGCAACTGTATAATGGCTTTATCGATTTCACGTAATAAATATTCTGTTTCAATGGGGTAAGCTTCGGCTGCTCCATGGAAAATGGGTATAAGAATCTCTTCGGTCTCTCGTATACGCTCACGCGGAGATTTTTCGTAGGGCTTGGGGTGAAAAGTTCTTAAATTATGCAGTCTGTCGG
>CAYLXX010000021.1:11171-16141 GCA_964387955.1 uncultured Gammaproteobacteria bacterium | reverse complement strand
AAAAATCCAGACAGAATATAAAACCAATATTGTATCTCAAACGAACCGATAAGACCGTTTGCATGTTCTCCCAGAAAAGTCAGTGCAACTCCTTGCACAACACTGATCATAATAAATTCGATGTCTAATACTATTCCGTCAAGTTTTTCTGATGATTTCATTGTTTATTTCATTTTTTCAAATACATCTGCGCGGTTATTCTCTCTTCGGGCAAGATAAATAAAAGGCACTGCTGCTAATTGAAAAAAACCGGCTATAGCAAATGAAGTTGCATATCCCCATATATCAGCGGCTCTTCCAAGAATCGGTTGGATAATTATACCGCCGCTTGAGCCCATCATCGAATCAAAAGAGAGCACAGTTGCTCGTTGTGCAGAAGGAATAATGCCGTTGAGATATGATTGACGTATTGGCAAAAGCGCGGCAAACGTCAAACCCCAGAAAAATACGAGGATGAGCGCTGCCCAGAAATTACTCACAATCGATACAGTTAGAAGTACAAGACCAGCGACAAGTACGCCGACAAGAAGTGCACTAGTACGTTTTTTAAATATATATTTTATTTTCGGCGCAGTATAACCTCCGGCAATTTGAGCAACAGCTGTTAAAGCAGCTACCAATCCAGCAATTGAGTAGGCTTTTTCATTGCCGTACAGTTTTAATAAATATGGTTGTAATGCATAAAAAATATAAAAACTGACACCGGTTACAAATGGTGCCGCTATCATGAGCCAGCGGACTGGGGGATTTTTCAAACCATTATCAACAGAGGCAGTAAAAATATTTTTCATTCGCCGTAGAGGATGACCCATTTTTTGTGGAGAAAATCCCAAATCTTTCATGAGGAAAAAAGCAGTCCCAAAATTGATAAAAAGCACCAATGCTCTCAGAACATATGGGACTCCAAGTGAAGTGTATTGAGCAATAACCCCTCCTGCAATAGAACCAGTGAGCATAGCTGCGCCACCGACCATCTGACCTTTGGCAAAGACACCATCGATACTACCTTTAAAATGAGTCGCATGGAGTGCGTCAACCAACCAAGCTTCAAGCGCACCAGAAAAAAAAGTAAATCCAAGACCCAGCAGAACCGACGAAGCAGCCCATCCCCAAAAAGGGCCATGTATCTGCCACATATAAAGATAGAGAAGTGTTGATACGGCTAACGTTACGCAGCCCAGTAAATACGAAGTTCGACGACCCCAGGTATCTGCTACTATACCCGTTGGTACCTCAAACAGAACTTGACCTGCAGTAAAGAATGCATTGGCCAAAAATGCTTGAAAGTTGGTTAAACCTGCATTGAGAAGAAAAATCGTATTAATTCCCCAAATAAAAGATGCGGCCAACGTGTTTCCTAACACAAGAAGAAGATACACTGATTGAATGCTTTGCGGTTTTCGAATCACAACGATATACTATCATAAAATAACTCAACCTTAACGATTAAGATATTCTTCGGCTTTTTGGACAGTTTTTACAAGATATGTTAATGATTGGACAGGGTATTTACCAAAAGCTGTTTCATCGGAAAGCATGACGCCCCAGGCGCCATCGAGTACTGCATTGGCAACATCTGAGACTTCGGCTCTAGTTGGTCGATGATGGTCGACCATGCTGGCTAACATTTGTGTAGCGACTATTGAAGGAGTTTGATGCTCGATGCATTTTCTGATGATATCTTTTTGAATGATTGGCAGTTCTTCAAGCGGAATCTCTACACCAAGATCTCCTCGAGCAATCATCACCACATCAGACTCTTTAATAATTTCTTCAATATTTACCAAAGCTTGTCTTCTTTCAATTTTAGAAATAATTTTGATAGTACTGCCTTTAATTTTTTCTCTTAAAGTTACAAGATCGCTGGCATCTTTCACAAATGACATAGCAATATAGTCAACATTGTTTGCTAGACCAAGTGCAATATCGCGCAAATCTTTTTCGGTTAGTCCTCCTGTTGTAAGCTGAGTATCTGGTAGATTAACTCCTTTTTTGGAATGAAGAATACCGCCGCGTACCACTTTGGCTTTGATAATATCGCCTTCTTTACGGGTTGTAAATAATTCGATATCACCATTGGATAAAAAGATTGCTTGGTCAATTTCTAGATCTTTATGAAGATACGGATCTTTAATGTAGATAGCATCTTTAACATCTGGATTAGTGCTAAGGATGACTTCATCGCCTTCAATAAGTTTAAGACCCTCGGGTGAATACTCACCAACTCGCATACGGGGACCTTGGAGATCTAACATGAGTTCTACTCGTTTATCGTATTTTTTATTGAATTCTTTTATCAGTTTCTGGATTGAGTAAAATTGTTGGTCAGTGGCATGGGAAAAATTAAGACGAACGATGTCCATGCCACCTACTATCAACTTTTCCAAAACATCAGGTGATTCTGATGTAGGACCGACTGTGCATATAGCTTTTGTCTTCATAAGTTTTTTACTGCAAGTTTAAATTATAGCAGTAACTTTCTTACGAATTATACATGCACATGAATTCTTCTTTCTTCTGGACCTTTTTCTTTTGATTCTACTTTATGTGGCGTAAGAGCTTCTTGTAATTTATTCTCAGTCTCTTTGGCCAATGAAGTCTTCAAGACAATTCCGCCATATTTCCTCATTTCGGGAACTACTTTGTCTACAGTAACACTACGGACAAGCATGAATATGGCTGAGGAATTGGGTTTCATTTCCTTGGCAAGATCTTTGGCGAATTTGTCATCAATACCATAATCACTCAATGAACCAGCTAGTGCACCCATGCCAGCGCCGAGTAAGGCACCTGCAAAAGGAGCAAAGAAAAGCATGCCGATTAAGAGTCCCCAAAAGCTTCCACCGACCGCACCACCTGCTGTAAGATTGACTGATTGGTGCAGCTTAAGTTTATTATTTTTATCTTTGGTGACATACGCTGCGTCCTCCAAATCAATCAAATATTGACTTTGTAATCTTTTGAGAGTTGAGAGAACTTCTTCCGCTCGATGTGCGTCAGGATACACAATAGCAATAAGTTTAGATGTCATACTATCACCCCCCTTCCAATGATCCGAAATTTTAAATAAGAGGTAGATTGCAGAATGTTAAAAACATATTATTCTACTACTTCTTCTTCTGCAGTTGCTGCTTCAGAGCTATAGCTTGCTAAAGCCCAAATAACAGCGATATCAAGTGCGACGATCAGTAATGACCAAATTGGGTAGTAAGGAATATACAAGAAATTCGCTACTGCACTTATAAGAGCAAGAACAATACCTACGCCTCTTGCCCATCCCTGTCCAGTAAAAACAAACATACCAGCTAGAGCGACGACGGCTCCGATGAATAAGTGAATCCAACCCCATGTAGTTACGCTAATGTTATAGATGTAGTTTGGCCCAACAACGAAGAAATTGTTGTTGAAAATTGCCGCTAATCCTAGGAAGATTTCACAGATTCCATCGAGAATCATGATCGAGCTTGCAAGTATAGCAAAACCGACGACCCAACCGCTCACTCTATGATGTGCTAGTCTGTGTGTTGCCATTTGTTTATCACCCCCTTTCGCTTTGAACTGTAATTAAATTCTATGGAGTAATTATAAGAACTACGAGAGGTGTTTGGTAAGAAATGGATAAGAATTGGGAGCGTTACTGATATACGAAGTAGTGTACCTTAGCTTGTTTCATGAGTGAGTCGAGCAGTTTATTCGCTTCGGTACTCAGTTTTTCGTTTTGCAATTGGCTAGTAGCTGTTTTTTTCATGTCAGCTTCAGAAGTATTCTCTGGGAATGACGACTTATTTTTTTCTATAAAATCTGCAATCTCTTTGTCGGTGACTTTGGTTTTATCAGCCAAAATTTTCTCGAGAATTAATTGTTGTTCTACCTGGGTAGTGAGATCATCACGAGTCATACCTTGACTGGCTAATGCTTGACTCAAATCTTGTCCTTGTGCTTTAAGAGAGGTCTCGATTTTTTTGATTTGATCGTCGATATCTTTTTGACTGATTGAGATATGGCGTTTTTTGGCTTCCTGGAGTAATAATACTTTGGTGACTGCGGATTGAAGAGCTTGTTTACCTGATCTTTTCTCAAGGTCTCGAATAATAGCTAAACGAGAAATGGGTTGGCCATTGACAGTTGCCGCGACAAAAAGTCCTTTAGAGTAATAAAGAGCAAGAAGAATAATAACTACCGGAATAAGCCACAATAAAGCACTTTTTTTAACTGTATATTTACCAACATGAAGATCCTTGGAAGTAGCAGAAGCAACTTCTGGTTTGGTCGTCGCCTTGACGATTTTCTTTTTTTTACTAGCTTTTGCCATATTGCTTTAGCCATTATAACAGTATTTTTGAAAATGTCTAGTTGATATAATGTATATATATGCAAGTAAGGGATAAAATTGTCATTGTCACCGGCGCTTCTTCAGGTATAGGACTTGCAACTGCTAAACTTCTCTCACAAAATGGGGCTAAGGTGGCTTTGGTTGCTCGTTCACTTGAGACATTAAAAAAACTCGAGAAGGAATTACCTGGTTCATATGCTGTTGGTGCCGATATGTCTGATGAGAAGCAAGTTAAGGACATGGTGAAGCAAATACAAAATCATTACGGAAGAGTAGATATACTTATTAACAACGCTGGTCGGGGATATGATGCGCCTGTCGAGCATATTGATCCATCAAAGTATCTTGAAATTTTCAAAACCAATGTGGTTGGGCCACTGATAGCTATGCAGCAAGTGATTTCATTCATGCGGTCTCAAGGTGAAGGCGCAATAGTCAACATATCATCTGGTACAGCGCTCATGTTCCTGCCGAACATGAGCGCCTATTCTTCTTTAAAACGAGCTTTGATCGGACTGAGTCTGACAGCTCGCGAAGAATTAAAAAAAGATAATATCACAGTCAATATAGTTTATCCATATATCACGTTGACTGATTTCGAAAAAAATACTATGAAGCACGGCCAATTTGAAGCTCC
>CAYLXX010000021.1:0-11071 GCA_964387955.1 uncultured Gammaproteobacteria bacterium | reverse complement strand
AGATTTCTTACACGTTTCTAACGGCTGGAGCTTATAATTAAGGTATTCTGCTACTTATTTTTTTTGATGGACTCATTTAAAAATACACAGATCTATCTATTGATGATAGTAGCGCTTATTTTCCTTTTGTCAGGAAGTCTTATTTTTCGTCCTTCTACAACACGAAAAAAGGTAGTAGCTCAAGCGCCAACTCTAACAACTGGGGTGAGTCCGACAATAAGTTCTGCTCCATCTGCAACTGCTACAGTAACGACGGCTCCTACTAAAAGTAAAGCAGAGTTTCCCGCACAAGTTTTCAATCTAACCAATTGGAAAATTACTCTTCCTACAGGTTCATCCGGACATCCTGACGAAGTTAAACAACCAGAATTGAATAAATTTAAAGTCGAACCATGGTTTATTGTAGCCTCCGATGGAGGAGTCAGATTTAGGGCGGCAGTCAATGGTGTGACTACAAGCGGTTCCAAATATCCCAGATCTGAACTGAGAGAAATGACCAATAATGGCGCTGATCGAGCTAGTTGGTCATCTACTTCAGGGACCCATACAATGTTTATAGAAGAAGCCATCACAGCAGTGCCTGGATTTAAGAAACATGTCGTCGCTGGACAGATCCATGATGCCAATGATGATATTCTTGTCATCCGGTTTGAACAACCCAATCTCTACGTCAATGTCGGCGGTAAAAATATGCATACGCTCGATTCAAGCTACACCCTAGGCAAAAAATTTTCAGTCAAACTTGTAGTAACCGGAGGAGAAATAAAAGTATATTATAATGACAGCAAAGAGCCAGTGTATACAGTAGCAAAAAACCTATCTGGCTTATATTTCAAAGCAGGAGCCTATACACAATCAAATTGTGTGCGCGAGATTTTACCTTTCATATGTGATAATAATAACTTCGGTGAGGTAGTGGTTTATAAACTTGATGTCTCACATACCTGATATAATACAGGCATGAAAAAAGAGTTTAATTACAGACCTTACAAAAAAGGTCGTGTTAAAGTCACTCACGGCCATCAATTGTATTACGAGCTTTATGGAAATCCCAAGGGCAGACCAGTTGTATTTCTTCATGGCGGTCCGGGAGCAGGTTTCTCGGAGACTGATAAACGATTTTTTGATCCAAAAGTTTGGAATGTACTGATTTTTGATCAAAGAGGCTCGGGCAATAGTACTCCGTTCGCAAGCATAAAAAACAACACTACTTGGGACTTAGTGAAAGATATCAAATATCTTATCGATAAGTTTAATTTTGGGAAACCCGTGATTTTTGGAGGTTCTTGGGGTTCAACTCTAGCCCTTGTGTATGCGATTTCTTATCCAGAAACTGTTAGTGGATTAATTCTAAGGGGTGTTTATCTCTCGACTCAGCTGGAAAACAAACATTATGTGGGAGGCGGGGTGCGAAATTTTTTCCCTGAGGCCTGGGAAAGATTTATGAACTTAGTCCCGAAAAAATTTCGCCGTCATCCTGAAGCATACTACTTTAAACAGATGCAGTCTAAAGATGAAAAAGTAAGAGAAAAATACACGTACGAGTGGTCATTTTATGAATTATCACTTTTGAAATTAAAGATGACAACCAAACAGGTTGAGGGTTATATGAAAACCTTTTCTTACCAATCGATGTCCCCTCTTGAGGCGTATTATATTGCCAATGGCTGTTTTTTGGAGGAGAATTTTATTTTAAAAAATATAGGTAAGATTCAACATATTCCAACTGTGATTGTTCACGGCCGGTATGACTTTATTTGTCCGCCAATCAGTGCACGTAGTTTACACCAAAAATTGAAGAATTCTGAATTACATCTTGTTGTCGCTGGTCACTCTTCGTCAGAAAAAGCCATCGAAAAGAAATTGATTGAGGTCACGAAGCTATTTGCAGAAGAACATTAGTTGCCGTTTTTGAGATATTTATCGAAGAATTCGTTTGATCTGCGTATGGCTGTCAAGAAACTATTGGCCAGATTATGATCATCATCAGGATAAATATATAACTCTACTGATTTACCTGCTTGTCTCATTTCTTGTTCGAGATCCTCTGAAAATTCAAGAGGTACTGAAGTGTCAGCTGTACCATGATGGAGTTGTAACGGACCTGAAATATCTTTGAGGTAGGCATTCGCCGAAATTGAATTCCAGAAATTAGGATTTTCTGCAGGAGAACCATATTGATAGATCAATGTTTGGCGCCAACCAAGAGTTCGAGTAGAGGCACCCATTGGAGGAGTGGATCGTCGCCATTTAGTAAGCAAATCTGGGTATGACCCGACAACACCTGCCCAGATGACTCCAGCCTTGATGTTTCTGTTGACAACCATACTGCGCAGGGTAATATAGCCGCCCATGGAGTGACCCCACATACCTATTCTGTATGGATCAGCCTCTTTGTATCTTTTGAGAGAAGCAACTGCATTTAAGACATCGACTGTGTAAGCGTTTGATCCATACGCTCCAACTGCTTCTCCCTCGGATTTACCATGGCCGCGATAATCAGATTTAAATACAATATAACCATTACGAGCAAATCCGTCGACGTATGCCACATACCGTTCGGTGGTTTTATACTCTGCAGGTGGTATAAATCCATGGTTAAAAATTATCACCGGCCAGCCTGTCGGGGGTCTCTGGCCTTGAGGAACAGTGAGTAGTCCGTAAATTTTTAAACCTTCTGACATATAAGATGCAATGTAGCGATTATAGTTTGAACCTGGCGCAAGCGTTTCCTCGATCACCAGGTCACTACCGGCAAATACATGGTGACGTAAATATTCGATAGATAGCTCATTTGGTGGGGAAGTAGTATTGTTAGTGTCTTCCTCTGTAGTATTCGTCTCGGTGATATTGCTTACCTGATGATTGGATTTGCCATTAAAGCTGACAAAAATAGCCGCAATGACGATGATGAAGATCATGATGAGAATGAGTTTATTACTGCGCATGTTATAATTGTATCTGATGCTTAAAAAAAGTCCACAGGTAAATGCATATATAAATAAGTTACCTGATTTTTCCAAAAAAATCTTGACTAAACTTCGTCAGATTATCCATGAGGTCGATCCAGAGATAAACGAGGATATACGTTGGGGTTCGCCGGCTTTTTTTAAGAAAAATATGGTTTTCCTCATGTGGGCGATGCAACAGCACTGTTCACTCATTTTCCAAAATGGTGCGTTGATTAAAGACACTAAAAAATTATTCAATCAAGGTTTAGACAACAAGAAAAATGTCGCCATAAAGTTTACAGATGTATCTGAAGTGAGCAAAATAGAGAAAGATCTCAAAATGTATATTAAAGAGGCGATTAAGAATGACTTGGAGAATAAGAAAATTGTTCTCAAGAGACGAGAACGCAAACCTGTTGCTATTCCATCTGATATAAAAAAATTGCTTGAGGATGAAAACTTACTTGATGCGTTCAAAAAGCGGCCATATTATCAACAAAGAGATTATCTTCATTGGATAACGAATCCTAAACAGCCGGGAACAAGATTGAAACATATGACGCAGATGGTCGATGAGCTTCATAAAGGCGGAGTATACATGGGGATGAAGGTTTAACCTCTTTAAATTACGTTAAATTGTCCGCGATACATACCCATACTACATGAGAATGAAAGCGTTCCTTTAGACTTGGGTGTAAACTTAAAAATATTTTCACCGATTTTCAGAGACGATTGAATATTCATTTGCGGGGCCACAAGAAATCCCTGGCAGCCAAAAATATTTTCACCCTTCACAATCCACTTCACAGGTATATTTTCTTTAACCACAAAAACATTTGGAGAGTAGCCTTGAGCATTAACCGACATTTCGGCAATTTGAAAACCATCTCTCAATTTCACATTTTCAGTAGAAGAAGAGGATGATGTAATGTTGAATTTGATACCGTGTAAAGCCAAGGCATTGGCGGCGTAATTGATACCGATGGCAAGTATGATAATACCGATAACTTTCTGGAAATAAGGATAAAATGAATAATTTTTAAATGAATTGGTGAAAGCTAAGCCAATAAGAAGTGGCATGGTACCGAATGCGAATATCATCATAACAAGAGCGCTATGAAGTGGATTGGCCAAGCCTAAAGCATATAATTGCACCGATTGTGTAAATCCGCAGGGAAGTAAATAGGTGATTGCCCCGAGGAAAAAAGCAGTTTTTTTTGGGTGTTTAATTAGTCTTGCTTCAAGTGTTTGGAAAATATTTTTCGTAAAATTATTATCGGTTAAAGGAGAAAAAGAAATTAATCCTGTCATCGAAAGCCCGATGAGAATCATCCCGACTGTAATAAATAAAGTAGTGATTGTGCTAAAAATAATACTTTGAAAAAGTACATTGCCGATGGCGCCGACAACGAAACCAAAAAAACCGTAAGAGGCGATTCTGCCGATGTTGAAGCTTATTGCAGGTAGTAAATTGGTAAGTAGCGGCGCACCATGTTTCTGTTGTTTACCGATTGTAGCCATAAATAGTGCACCTGATGTAGCCATACAAGTTGAGGTAGACGCGACGATCCCAAGAATAAATACAGAAATATAAGTTAAAGTTGACCCGGCAGTGGCTTTAAAATCGGGAATAATATGTAACTCTTGCGCAAAAAAATAAAGAATAAACATGATACCTGCCAGTACAGTAACGTTCGTGAATCGTTGCCAGAATGGTACCTTCACAATTTGAGATTTTTCCGCAATTCTATAACCAAATTGCTCAATGTGCTTATCCAGAATTGCTGTATCCAATTGTCCTGTATATAAAACTTCTGCTTCTTGTTTAGAAAAGTTAGCTTTTACATCTTGAATATTTTTTACTTCTTTAAATTTATCTTCGATAAGGACATTGCAGGAAGCACAATGCATACCTTGTATATGGAGAGTTGTTTTTTTAATTTTTTTCATATCTTCATTCCTTTTAATCTCAGTGAATTGGCAACAACCGATACCGATGAGAGTGCCATAGCCATAGATGCAAAAATGGGATTTAATAAAATTCCAAAAAAAGGATAAAGTAAACCTGCGGCAACAGGAATAAGTATGACGTTATATGCAAAAGCCCAGAAAAGATTGAGTTTGATAATTTTCATGGTTTTTTTGGAAAGTGAAATGGCTTTCACGATGGACCGTAAATCTTTGTTGACGAGAGTGATATCCGCTGCCTCGATGGCAACATCGGTACCCGTGCCAATTGCAATACCCACATCGGCGGCGGCAAGCGCCGGAGCATCATTGATGCCGTCGCCAATCATCGCTACAACTTTACCAGTTTGTTGGATTTTTTTGACTTCTGATTCTTTTTCATCAGGTAAAACTTCGGCTAATACTTTTTTGATTCCGACTTGAGAGGCGATTGCCGCCGCAGTCTTGTTGTTGTCGCCGGTAATCATTATCGACTCGATATTTTGTTTACTCAATAATTCAACTGTTTCTTTGGCATGTTCTTTTATGGGATCAGCAACTGCAATTAAACCAATGAGTTTTTTGTCACTTGCCAAAAGCATGATTGTTTTACCTTCGTTCTCTAATTTTTCAATATCTTTATTTTCAGAGGGAACTTTTTCCCGATCCATAAGTTTTCGATTACCCAAAAGAATTTTTTTGCCATCAATTGTCCCTTTGACTCCAAGACCAGGAATCGCTTGGAATTCGGCAATTTTTTTAAGCACTATATTTTTCTCATTTGCCTCACGAACTATGGCATCCGCCAGAGAGTGTTCGGAATTTTTTTCGATTGAGGCAGCAAGCGTTAAAATCTCTTTTTCATTCACTTTGCCGTAAGGGATAATATTAATTACTTTTGGTGTGCCCTGAGTTAAAGTACCTGTTTTATCAAAAATAATAGTTTGTATTTTATGTGCGGTTTCGAGACTAGCAGCGTCTTTGATAAGAATACCATGCTCTGCTCCTCGTCCAGTGCCAACCATAATTGCAGTCGGAGTCGCCAAACCCATTGCACAGGGACAAGCAATGATGAGAACAGCTACCATATTAAGAAGTCCATAAAGGTATGATGGTGGTGGGCCGAAAACATACCAGATAGCAAATGTAGCAATAGCAATCATTACAACAATCGGCACGAAATATGATGAAATAATATCTGCTAAGCGTTGGATAGGTGCTTTACTACCTTGGGCTTCTTGAACAAGTTTCACAATTTGGGCCAGCATGGTTTGAGAACCGACTTTAGTCGTCTTAAATACGAATGACCCTGTTTTGTTCATAGTGGCACCAATCACAGCATCGTTTTTGGTTTTATCGATCGGAATACTTTCGCCAGTGAGCATTGATTCATCGATTGAAGATTTACCTTCAGTGATGATGCCATCAACTGGAATTTTTTCACCGGGTCTCACACGAATCAAATCACCAACTTGAACTTGATCAATCGGAATATCTATTTCTTTGCCGTTGCGGACCACTCTGGCAGTTTTTGCTTGTAGTGTAAGAAGTTTTTTGATGGCTTCTGATGTTTTGCCTTTGGCTTTTGTTTCTAGATATCTTCCAAGTAAGATTAAACCAATCACAATAACTGAAACATCATAGTAGTGCATTTGTTCCAGTCCGATTTGTGAAACAATATTGGGGAATAAACTTACGAAAACGGAGTATGTATATGCAACCGTTGTTCCCATAGCCACGAGCGTGTCCATGTTGGCTAGGCGATTTTTTAAAGAAGAGAAAGCGGATCGATAAAAGTCCGCACCTGCCCAGAATTGAATTGGTGTGGCGATGAGAAATTGCACCCACCCGTTTTTAAGCAAGGCAGGTGCAGTATCCATAAGTCCTGGGAAACTACCCCATATAAGAAGTGCTCCCGCAGTCAAACTTACTGTGACCTTTGTAAGCAGTTTTCGAGTGTCTTTTTCCAATTCTTTCTCACGTTCTTCATCTGATTCTTCATCTTCGGTTACTGCTTTATAACCGGCATGTGTGACGGCATCTTTTAAGTGTTCATTTAATACCTGATCGGCATCATATGTGACAAGAGCTTGATTGGTAGCTAAATTAACAACTGCATTTTTTACACCCAAAACTTTTTTCAATTCTTTTTCCACCCGATAAACACAGGAAGCACAGTGCATGCCTTTGATATGTAAAATTTTTCGTAATTGATTCATATTTTAAGTAACAATTAATTTCCCATGAAACATATTCATACCGCATACAATCTCGTACGTGCCTTTTTTTACAGGGTTAATCGTGATGGAAGTTTTTTTATTCATCGGTAAATACTGTCTTACTTTAAATTCCGGGATAATAACTTCTTCAAGGCAAGTTGAAGGATCCTGACGGAGGAAATGCAAAGTTGTAGGTTTTCCAACAGGAATCGAAATTACATCAGGTTTATATCCGCCCTTAACTAGAATATCGATATTATCTTGAGCAGCGACTACAGTTTCTTTTCGCATCAAAAAAAACCAGTAGGTGAAAATAATTCCCGTGATACCTAATAATGTAACTAAAATTTTATCCAGCGTCATGTATGTCTTTTCTCAAGCACCTGCATAATTTCGGCGATTGCCTCAGTGCTTTTACCTTTTTTAATCGCATCGACTGCACACATTTTAAGGTGATTTTCAAGAATAAGATTGTCAATGCTTTTCAGAGCATTTTGGACAGCTAAAGATTGGTGAATAATATCAATGCAGTATTCGTCTTTGTCAACCATGGTAATTACCTTTTGTAAATGGCCTTGGGCGATCTTCAGTCGGTGTAGTTTACGCTCCTTAAGACTTTTTGGTGTATATGTCATATATCCCCCCTATAGGGATATAGTATACCTATAGGTTTGAACTGTCAACGGCAAATCCTATAATGGTATATCATAGGAGTATGAAGAGGATTATATTTTTACTACTGTTTTTTGGGTTAGGAGTCGCTATATATTTTTTCTTTATCAGACAACAAACAATTTTTGTAACCCCGCAATCAAGCACAAATTTGCCATTATACGAATCAGTTTTACCCAACGCTACTGTTTCAATTTTTCAAGAAAATATTGGTCAAGTAACTAATATCAAAATTACACCAGATAATCACTATATGCTTGTGGCGACATTGTCTGGCACTGTGTGGGTGTATCAGAAAGTAAGCGGCGTTTTTGAAAAACAAATTAAGCCATTTTTTATAGTGCAAACTGCACAGCCTGGTTTTCCTCCACGAGAAGCAGGCTTGACAGGCATGTTTTTTGGTGCAGATTTTGATAGTTCTGGAGACGTATTTTTTACCTATTCATATGTCCAGGGAAACAAAGATTTTCGCAATCGCGTCACTCGTGTCACTTTTCGCAAGGAAGGCGATGAGGTCTTTGGCCGCAACCCAGAGATGATTTTTGAGGCTAATACCCCAGGCAATTCCTCTCATCAGATACAAGATGGAGTGGGAGTTATGATAAGCGGCCGGCCGCATATACTTTTTTCGCTCGGTGAAGGCTTCACTGCTAAACGAGCGCTTGATCCGGCACTTGAAGCTGGTAAATTGATTTTGATCAAGCGCGATGGATTAGTGGCAGATGGCAAACGGCCTTTTCCTTCTTCTCCGAAAGTACAAGCAATTGGTATCCGCAACTCTCCACCGATGGCTTACAATGCAGATACAGGCAAAATTATGATTGCCGATACCGGTCCCAACAACTATGACCGACTAATGTATGGTAAATTTTTTGATGCCAATGGAGAAAACAATAAGGAATTGACGTTTAATTGGGATGGCACTGAGTCGAGTCTGTTACGATCAGTACTTTCACCGTTTGATCAAGGGGGAGATGCAGTGCTGTATCGCTGGGCACCGACTCAAACTGCTGTGAGTGTGGCTTTTTATAACAACGATAAATTACCAACGCTGGGAGCAAATCAGCAATATGTGCTGGTAACCATGTTTGGCAAGACAGGATCAAAGTCTAATGAACCGGGTAAGAAGATTCTTTTAGGTACAATTTATCATGGCATACAAGATAGAATTTCTCTTGCGCCGTTTATACAAAGAGCAGCAAGCGGGGAAGGGAAATTAGCTCATCCAATAGGCTTAGCAGTTGATAATGACACGAAAAATATATATTTTGGTGATATTATGGAGCGAAATATTTACCAAGTTTCAATGCAATGAAGGGAGGTGAAAAATATGAATAAAAACATTATTTGGATAGTTGTATTGGTGGTTGTTTTAGGTCTTGGCGCATTTATGTTTATGTCGAAAGGTAAATCGGGGTCGACAACGACACCCGCCAACCCAAGCCCAACGGGAATGATGGAGACAACATCCCCATCTCAACCATCAGAGACCACGACTACAGGCAATACAGTGACGATTAAAGATTTTGCTTATTCTCAGTCGACGATCACAGTGAATGTTGGGGATAAAGTGACATGGACCAATAAAGATACCTCTGGTCACTCAGCAACTGCCGACGATAACACGTTTGATACCGGAATTTTGGATCAAAATGAGTCAAAAACAATTACTTTTGATAAAGCAGGCACATTTACGTATCACTGTACAGTTCATCCCAACATGAAGGCCACCGTTATCGTTAAATAGTAGCGATAGAGTCTTGCAAGAGTCTAAGTTATAGTTTATACTACTGCCATCTTACTATGGCTCAATTTGACCCCGAAGCACTAAAAGGATTTCAATCCGAAGCGCAACTTAATATGGAAGCGCTTCGACAAAATACTTATCCTGGAAGAGGAATCATTATGGGAGTGAATAATACAGGGGATTTATTGACACAAGTCTATTGGATAATGGGAAGAAGTGAAAATTCACGGAATAGACTCTTAATAAGAGAAAGTGACGTTGTACGAACAGTTCCGTACGATCCTAGTAAAATCACCAACCCGTCGCTTATTATTTACAATGCCATGCGTATAGCAGAAACTGAGGATGGCTTAGCACATATTGTTTCCAACGGAGATCAGACTGATACAGTGGCTGAATATTTTGCGAAACATCGTGGTTATAACGACGCTTTAAAGACTCGTACTTATGAACCAGACAGTCCAAATTTTACGCCTCGCATAACTGGTATTATTTATCCGCATCATGAATATACTTCTTATGTATTTTCAACAATTAAAAAAGCAGCGCCTGATTCTGATGAAGCAGTTAGACGAAGTATCCTTGAAGACGTAAATGGGATTAAACCTGGTGAAGGATTATGTTTTCATACATATAAAGGGGACGGTGATCCTTTACCAGCATTTGAAGACAGGCCGTATCCGGTTCTTCTTGAAGGCGACGCCGAAAATATAGCCGATAATTACTGGAATCTACTGAATCTAGCCAATAAGGTTTCTCTAGTAGTTAAGGGTATACATAGAGAAACAGGAGAAATATCATATGCTATTCGCAATCAGCTTGGTGATCAACCACTTGGTTAAATTAGAGAAATCCTGAGAGACGTTTTTCGACTGCGATTTTTAAAATTTCTTTGATATTAGAGATAGTTTTTGGTTCTTTAATGATTTCATCAAGCGTCATCCAATAGACCTCTTCAATTTCATTTGGATCTTGGACGCGAGCATCACCGCTTTTATATTTACATAAAAAAACTACATTCACCACCGGATTCCCGCTATCTGAAATAAATGAAGTGCTGACGATATAACTCATCTTGTCTTCTACCTCAATTCCGACTTCTTCTTTAATTTCACGTTTCAGAGTACGCTCAAGAATATGCATTGAGATTTCAAATTCAGCTGCTTCTTCTACCTTACCTCCCACAAGCGCAATTCTGCCGGGGGCATGAGATTCTCCTTGCCCTCGTTTAATCATGAGCCATTTATCTTCTTTATAGATCGCTCCTTCAACGTTGACAATAACCCATTTTTTGTCCATATGTAAATTTATTGTAATGACTAAGTGATAAATACGCAAGAATACATACCTTTTATGTATTTTAAAGTAATTTCTTACAATT
Source organism: uncultured Gammaproteobacteria bacterium (assembly GCA_964387955.1). GTDB lineage: Bacteria > Patescibacteriota > Microgenomatia > UBA1406 > GWC2-37-13 > CAYLXX01. The sequence continues at coordinate 154 of CAYLXX010000021.1, read as the reverse complement.
AGTGCTTTGTAGCTTTCCAAAGCCACACTCTCTTACCCAGTTCTTACGATTTTCTTGCACAAATTTGACTTAATTTTAATGGTTTGCTATAGTTAAACCAACATCTCACTTGTGATCGCTTCGATCTAACATCTCAGTATTACCTCAAACAAAA
>CAYLXX010000020.1:0-17111 GCA_964387955.1 uncultured Gammaproteobacteria bacterium | reverse complement strand
ATACCCTATAACATTGTAGGGTTTTTTGTTTTACCTGAGTACAACAGGTAAAAAAATTCGTATTTTGGGCTTTAATAACACGCCAAAGCGTGTCTTTTCTGTCGTTATACACTCGAGATGAGCACACCTAAATCAAATCAACCTCCTAAAGAGGTATACCTGGGAACGGAAGAAACTTACCTTAAACAGATAGATCTTATAGAAATTCAAAAAAACTCCTGGAAAGCATTTCTCGAACACGATATACAAGCCATCATCGAAGAATTTTTTCCAATCGAAGATTATACAGGCAAAAAATTTACTCTCTATTTTGAAGGCATATACTACGGCAAACCTCGTTTTCCACTAGAATTATGTCTCCAAAAAAAACTTACCTACGATTCTCCAGTGTACGCCAAACTCAAACTGATCAATAAAAAAACCGGTTCAGAAAAAGAGCAAGACGTCTATCTTTTTAATGTTCCGAATATGACTAACCGCGGTACTTTTATCATCAATGGTATCGAAAGAGCTATCATCAACCAAATTGTTAGATCGCCAGGTATTTATTTCACTGCCGAGATCGATCGAGCAACCGGACTTACTTTATACAATGCTGAGGTAAGACCATATATTGGAGCTTGGCTTGATTTCACAATCAATCGTCATGGCATCATAGAGGTCAAAGTCAACAAAAAACGCAAAATTCTCGCCTCAGTCTTTTTACGATTATTCGAAGGAGAAAACAATAATGCATTGATGAGTCACTTCTCAGATATTGACCCAGAATTACTTGAAAAATATATTATCCCCACTTTTAAAAAAGATAAAACCAAGACCCGAGAAGAAGCTGTGCTTGAGTTTTACCGCAAGATGAAGCCAGGCGAACCATTGGTTATTGATAACGCCTACAAAACATTAAACACTATGTTCTTTGACCCACGAAGATATTCTTTGGCCGAAGTAGGTCGTTATAAGATGAACAAAAAACTCGGCTTAAACTCTGAAATTACCAAAGAAAATTTACTTCTCAAGAAAAAAGACGTTATTGAAGCTATTAAATATTTAGTCAAACTCACTAAGAATGTTGGTAATTTTGACGATATTGATCATTTAGGTAATCGTCGATTACGTACAGTTGGAGAATTAATTGGTATGTATGGTATTCGCGTCGGTATGGTACGGGCAGAGAAAGAGGTAAAAGAAAGAATGAGCTTGGTTGCTACCGATACTCATCCTACCCCATCACAGATTGTGAACTCTAAACCAATCATGATGGCTATCAACTCTTTTTACCGAACTTCTCAGCTCTCAACTATTGTTGACCAAACCAATCCATTGTCTGAACTTGATAATCTACGAAGAATCACAGTCGGCGGACCAGGAGGAATCGAGAAAGAACGCGCCTCATTCTCAATTCGCGATATTTCAACATCTCAATACGGCAGAATCGATCCGATTAGATCTCCAGAAGGTCCCAACATCGGTGTTGTAACTTATATGGCGCTGTATTCACGGATCAATAAATATGGTTTCCTTGAGACTCCTTATAAAAAAATTATTAAAGAGAAAAACGGCAGCAAGACAAACGCCAGAATTTCTAATGATATGACCTATCTACAAGCAGACGACGAGGAAAAATATTACATCACTTCAGCCTCCGCAAAAGTCGAAAATGGCATTATCACAGATAAGCATATTGTTGCCAGACACAATGGAGAGTTGATCGAGGTCACACCAGACCAACTTGACTTCATTGATATCTCACCTCGACAGGCAATCGGAGCTTCAGCTGCATTAATTCCTTTCATCCAAAACGACGATGCTTCACGTTCTCTTATGGGTACACACATGCAATGTCAGGCAGTACCTTTGGTTAAGCCACACACACCAGATCTTGGCACAGGTATGGAAGGCACAATTGCCTCAGCTCTCGGTAGAACAATTTTTGCTCCTGAGGATGCTACGGTTGAATACGTTGATGGACGCAAAGTTACTTTAAAAGGTAAATCTGGTAAACAATACAATTATGATCTGGAACGATTTATTCGTACTAACAAAGATGTCATTTTCGATCAAAAACCTCTTGTCGAACCGAAACAAAAAGTTAAAAAAGGTAGCGTTATTGTCGACGGTCCAGCTGTCGAAAATGGCCGCTTAGCTCTGGGCCAAAATCTCGTTATTGCTTATACATCTTTAAATGGATTAGGCTACGAGGACGGCTTCGTCATTTCTGAGCGGGTATTAAAAGAAGATCTTTTAACTTCAATTACATCCGAAGAATTTATCGCAGACTTAGTTGATACTAAACTTGGTCCAGAAGAATTAACCAATGATATTCCCAATGTTCGTGAAGAGGTTTTGTCAAATCTCGATAAAGAAGGGTTGGTCGTTGTTGGAACCGAAGTTAAGAGTGGTGATATTCTTGTTGGAAAAGTCGCTCCTAAGGGAGAAAGAGAATTAACTGCAGAAGAACGATTACTTCGTGCAATTTTCGGAGAAAAAGCCAAAGACGTCAAAGATACTTCACTGCGGATGCCTTATGGTAAACGCGGAGTTGTTGTAGATATTTCAACCATTGATTCACAAAAAGATCCTAACGAACTTGAACCAAGTATCATGAAACGCATGATCGTCAATACAGCTCAACTTCGCAAGATCTCAGTCGGAGATAAATTAGCCGGACGTCACGGAAACAAAGGAGTTATCTCTAAGATTTTGCCAGAGTACGACATGCCTTACCTAGAAGACGGTACCCCAGTCGACATCATCATGTCGCCTATCTCGATTGTTAACCGTATGAATCTTGGACAACTTTTCGAAACATTACTCGGACTTATCGCTCAGAAAAATAATCTTAAAATTTCGGTCCCAGTTTTTGAAAAATTAAAAGAAGATTTTATTTTGAGTGAGCTTGAAAAACTTGGACTGCCCTCAGATGGAAAAGTGACTTTATATGATGGTAGAACTGGTAAACCGCTTGAGAGAAAAGTCTTGGTTGGTATCGGATACATCATGAAACTTATTCACATGGTTGAAGATAAGTTCCATGCTCGATCAGTTGGACCATACTCACTTGTCACTCAGCAACCTCTTGGAGGAAAATCACAAATGGGAGGACAAAGATTCGGAGAGATGGAAGTCTGGGCTCTTGAATCACACCGAGTACCTTCTGTACTTCAAGAAATGTTGACTATCAAATCAGACGATGTCCGTGGTCGTACCAAAGCATTTGAATCAATCATTAAGGGTCTTGATATACCACAATCAAGTGTTCCAGAATCATTCCATGTTCTCATGAAAGAATTGAACGCATTAGGATTATCAATTGACTATATCTAAATGGAAGAAGCTAATTTACTAGATTTTTCAGGATTAAAAATACGCATTGCCTCACCCGAGGATATTCTGAAATGGTCAAAAGGCGAAGTTACCAAACCAGAAACCATTAATTATCGTACATTTAGACCTGAAAAAGACGGCTTATTCGACGAAAGAATTTTTGGACCTACCAAAGACTACGAATGTTACTGTGGAAAATATAAACGTATAAGATATCGCGGTATAGTCTGTGATCGCTGCGGCGTCGAAGTCACTTCATCTGTGGTAAGACGTGAACGTATGGGTCATATCAAACTCGCTTCACCGATTGCCCATATCTGGTATTTCAAAGGTTCATCCTCACCTTTGAGCATTATCCTTGATGTTCCCCCACAAGCACTTGAGAGAATCATCTATTACGCTTTATACCTTGTTCGTGATGTTGATAAAGAAAAACAGAAAAAAGCTATGGAAGTTCTCGAAAAAGAACGTAAACAAGAAGTTGATCTTGCCGAATCAGAACACGAAAAAAAACAGAAATCTCTTAAAGCGGATTTTGATAAACAAAGAGGAGATATTACCAAAAAAATTACTCACCCTGAGCAGAGAGCAATTGCACTGCAAGAATTAGACCTTAAAGAGAAAGAAGAATTCAAACAATTGTCTGATAAATTTGTCGAGACAAAAGGCCAAAAAACCGCTTTTTATGACCGAATCATCAAAATAGTTAAGTCATTAAAAAAGAACGAAACTCTCGAAGAGGATGATTACCTTTTCCTTAAAGAAAAAGGGATTGAGGAATATGTTCAAGTCGGTATGGGATCAGAAATTCTTCATGAATTATTGACCACAATCGACCTTGAAAAGATGTATACCGACAGTTTGAATGATCTTTCCAAAGCCAAAGGCGAAAAACGCAATAAATTGCTTAAGAAAACTCGCATCATAGAGGCTTTCATGAAAAGCAAAGTTAATCCTTTATGGATGCTTCTTTCGGTTTTGCCTGTTATTCCACCTGATCTTCGACCGGTTGTCCAATTGCCTGGAGGAAAATTTGCCACATCAGACTTGAATGATCTTTACCGAAGAGTCATTAATCGAAATATTCGCTTAAAACAACTGATTGATCTTGGAGCACCAGAAATCATTTTACGTAATGAAAAAAGAATGCTTCAAGAAGCAGTTGATTCTCTTCTTGATCTTCAAAAATCACGCGGTCGATCTAGAACTCAAGCAACATCTGCCAAAGTTTTGAAATCACTCTCTGATATCTTACGAGGTAAACAGGGTCGCTTTAGACAAAATCTTTTGGGTAAACGCGTTGACTACTCTGGTCGTTCAACTATTATTGTTGGACCTGAACTCAAGATTGATCAGTGCGGTATACCAAAAGAGATGGCCATCGAACTTTTCAAACCTCATCTTTTGCATGAAATTATCGTTCGCGGTTTAGCTCCCAATATTAAGAGTGCTAAGAATTTCCTCGAACAAAAAGATCCTGTGGTTTACGACATACTCGAAGAAATCACCAAGCATCATCCGGTACTCTTAAATCGTGCACCAACTTTGCACAAGCTTTCGATCTTAGGATTTTATCCAGTATTGACAGACTCATACGCTATTAAACTTCATCCAACAGTCTGCGCCGGTTACAATGCAGACTTTGATGGAGACGCCATGGGTGTATTTTTACCTTTATCAAAGAATTCAATCGCTGAAATCGAAGAAAGAATGCTCCCATATCAAAATCTTTTGAAACCGGCCGATGGCTCACCTATCGTAGTGCCAAACAAAGAGATGGCTCTTGGAGTTTATTACTTAACCACAATGGATTTTGCTTATGCCTCAAAAAAAGACGAAGAGTTGGAACATTTAGGCAATGCAGACGAGGCGATTAGTTACTTCCATCTTGGAAAAATTAAACTTCGACAATCGATCATGGTTAGACTCGATGACAAACAGGTCAGAACAACTGTTGGCAGAATCTTTTTCAACCAATTATTACCAAAAGAGTTAACTTTCTTAAATGCCGATGTCAAAGCCGCTGATATCAAAACTATTATTGTCGATTCTATTAAGCTCTTCAATGATAATAAAGCAGTCGGAGAACTGATCGATAAAATTAAAGAAATTGGATTCTGGGCTGCCACTCTTGGAGGCGGACTTTCCATCTCTATGTTTGATTGTGAAATTATTAAAGAAAAAGAAGAAATTATTTCGGAAACCGAGAAAGAAATCGATAAGATTCAATCCAACTTCGACCAGGGACTTCTCACTCTTGAGGAAAAAAGACGCTACACTAATAAACTTTGGATCGACACTACAGAAAGATTAGCCACCGAAACGTGGAATAAACTTGATCCCGAGAATCCAGTAAGACTCAGTATCCAATCCGGAGGACCTCGTGCATCACGAGAACAACTTAAACAGCTTTCAGCTATGAAAGGACTCGTTGTCGATCCAATGGGACGCATTGTCGAGGTGCCTACAAAATCTAATTATCGTGAAGGCTTGTCGATTTTTGAATACGTTATCTCTACTCGAGGAGCACGCAAAGGTTTGACAGATTCAGCTCTTAAAACTGCAGATGCAGGTTACCTTACTCGCCGACTCCATGACGTTGCTCATGACATGATCATCCGTGAAGAAGATTGTGCTACCAATGAAGGCCTTGTCATAACCACAGACGAAGAACGTGGAGATAAAATGAAAGACCGTATCAAAGGCCGATTTGCTCTCAAAGATATTATTGTCGATAAAAAAGTACTCGTTGCTGCAGGAGAATTAATCGAAGAAGATATAGCGGCAACTATTGCCAAAACCACTCGCAGTGTAACAGTTCGTTCAGCGCTATATTGTCAATCTAAATATGGCGTGTGTAAAAAATGTTATGGTGTCAACTTATCTACCAATCAAATGGTCGAGATCGGCGTACCAATCGGAGTTATGGCAGCGCAGTCTATTGGAGAACCAGGCACACAACTTACCATGCGTGTTAAACATTTTGGAGGTATCGTAATCGCCGACGTGACTCAAGGTCTACCACGTGTAGAAGAGCTCTTCGAAACTCGTACTCCAAAAGTAGTTTCACCTATTGCGGAGGTCAGCGGTAAAGTGGCAGTCAAAGAAGACACAGAAAATGATAATTATCTGGTAAAAATTACTTCAACTGGTAGCGAAAATGCTCAAGAAGAGGAATTCGTTATCCCAACTTCACAGAAATTGAAGATTAAAGATGGCGATCTCGTCCCAGCTGGCACTTCCCTCTCTGAAGGACATCTTGACGTCCATGACGTCTTGACAATCCGAGGTTTGAAAGCTGCTCAACTGTACCTGCTTGATGAAGTACAAAAAGTTTACGAATCTCAGGGTATCGCCATCCATGACAAGCATTTTGAGGTCATTATCCGCAAGATGAGCGATAAAGTCATCATCGAAGACGAGGGAGATACAGCCTTCATCAAAGATGAGGTGGTATCAAAAGTCAGATTCGAAGAGGAAAATAAGAGTATTCTTGCCCAAGGCGGTAAACCTGCCATCGGTAAGATCTCAATTCTGGGCATCACTCGTGCTGCAATCTATACAGATTCGTGGCTATCAGCCGCCTCATTTGAGCAAACTACGAGCGTACTCTCAAGCGCCGCTATCAAGGGTCAAGTCGATTATTTGCTCGGCCTGAAGGAAAATGTTATAATTGGAAGATTGATTCCAGTTAATGAGGAATTAATTAATAAATATTACAGCAAATTTATCAGTAAATATGCCTACAATCAACCAGCTAATCAAGAGAAAGCGGCACAAGCGAGTGAGGAAGTCACGAGCAGCAGCCCTCAAGCTTAGTTTTAACGCCATCAAACGTGCCTATGTACCCACGGAAAACAATATGAAACGTGGTGTATGTGTTGTGGTGCGTACTATGACTCCTAAAAAACCTAACTCAGCCTTGCGTAAAGTAGCTAGAGTAAGACTTTCCAATAAGATGGAAGTTACAGCCTATATCCAAGGTATTGGTCATAATCTTGCCGAGCACTCGATCGTATTAGTTCGCGGAGGACGTGTGAAAGATCTTCCAGGTGTAAAGTATCACATCGTGCGTGGTAAGTTTGATACTACCGGAGTTGCCAATCGTACTACTTCCCGCTCCAAGTATGGTTCCAAAAAACCTCAGAAATCAGGCTAATTTAATTTTTTCCTATGCCAAGACACAACTATAAACGAATTCCGACCAAGTCAGACGTATTATACGGGAGCTTTGAGATAGCCAAACTCGTCAATTATGTCATGGAAGACGGTAAAAAAACTACTGCCGAAAAAATAGTCTATGGTATGCTCAATGATCTTAAAAAAGAGAGCGAAGATCCTACAAAAATTTTATACAAAGCACTCGCCAATGTCTCCCCCAATATGGAAGTTAAACCTAAGCGTTTAGGTGGTGCTTCATACTTGGTACCAATTGAGGTAAGACGAGACCGAAAATTATATCTTGGATTAAACTGGATCGTCGAGGCAGCCCGTGCTAAATCAAATAAAGAATTCAAAACGTTTAAGGATAAGTTACTAAACGAAGTACTTGAAGCTTCCAAAGGGCAAGGCGCAGCTGTTGCCAAAAGGCAACAAACCGAGAAACTCGCCGAGCAAAACAAAGCATTTTCTCACTTAAAGTGGTAAGGAGTTAATCATGGCACAACAACCAATAGTCACCAAAAACCGTAATGTTCCTTTGGATAAAATCCGCAATGTCGGTATCATCGCCCATATTGATTCAGGTAAAACTACCACAACTGAGCGCATCCTTTTTTATACTGGAAGAAGTTATAAAATCGGCGACATCGATGAAGGAACTACTCAGATGGACTGGATGCCCCAGGAAAAAGAGCGGGGCATCACCATCGTATCTGCCGCAACCCCTACTTTCTGGAAAGATTACCGAATCAACATTATCGATACACCAGGTCACGTAGATTTCACAGCCGAAGTCGAGCGCTCATTACGCGTTCTTGACGGAGGAGTTGTCGTCTTTGACGCTGAAGAAGGTGTGCAATCACAATCTGAAACTGTTTGGCGACAAGCAGATAAATACAAAGTGCCTCGACTTTGTTTCATCAATAAAATGGATAAACTTGGTGCAGACTTCGAAGGCACAGTCGGAGAAATCCGTGAGAGACTTGGTTCTAATCCAGTTGTCATGACCTACCCTATCGGTAAAGAACATGATTTTAAAGGCGTTATTGACCTTATGACCATGAAAGGATATGTCTGGGACAAAGATCCACAAGGCACTCAGTTTTCAACTATCGAAATCCCAGCAGACTTAAAAGCCAAAGCCGAGGAATTTCGTAATAAAATGATCGAAAAAATCGCCGAGACAGATGATGCACTTCTTGACAAATACTTAAACGGCAAAGAAATCACCGAGGTAGAACTTAAAAAAGCTCTGCGTGCCGCAACAATTGCTTATAAAATCGTTCCTATTTTCTGTGGTACATCTTTAAGAAATAAAGGCGTCCAACCAGTACTTGATGCAATCGTTGATTACTTACCATCTCCGTTGGATCTTCAAGAAATTAAAGGCATTAAGCCAGGCACTGAAGAAGAAGATGTCCGTAAACTGACATCTGATGAAAAATTTTCTGCATTAGCTTTTAAAATTCAGTTAGATCCTCATGTTGGTAAATTAACGTACACCCGTATTTATTCTGGCACTCTTGAATCTGGATCATATATTTATGACGTGAATAAAGGCACCAAAGAACGCGTCAGTCGTCTGCTTCTGATGCATGCTAACACTCGAGAAGAAATCGATAAAGCCTATGCCGGTGAAATTGTAGCGCTTGTTGGTCCTAAAGAAGCCAAGACCGGCGACACACTTTCTGACCCAAACAATCAGATTTTGCTTGAACAAATTACATTTCCCGAACCAGTCATTTCCTTGGCTATCGAGCCTAAAACCAAGGCCGACCAAGAAAAACTTTCCTACACACTTCAGCGTTTATCTGAGGAAGATCCAACCTTTAAGGTGAAAATCAATCACGAAACAGGACAGACAATTATGTCAGGTATGGGAGAACTTCATCTTGAGATTCTCGTCGATCGCATGAAACGCGAGATGGGTATGGATGTAAATGTTGGTAAACCACAAGTTGCTTATAAAGAGACAATCACCAAACCAGCCGACGCAGAAGGTAAATATATCAAACAAACAGGAGGTCATGGTCAATACGGTCATTGTCTTCTTAAGCTTGAACCGCTAGGTCGCGGTGAAGGATTTATTTTTGAAAATAAAATCAGAGGTGGATCGATTCCTTCAGAATTTATCCCATCAGTGGAAAAAGGAGTTATCGCCGCACTTGAAAAAGGAGTTATACTCGGCTACCCGATCGTCGACATGAAAGCTATATTGTATGATGGTAGCTACCACGATGTTGATTCTTCGGATATTGCTTTCCAAATTGCCGGATCAATGGCTATCGCAGATGGAGTCAAAAAAGCTGGCGGCACATTGCTTGAACCTATTATGAAAATGGAGGTCACTGTACCTGATGAATTTATGGGAGTCGCAATCGGTGATCTTTCCAGTAAACGCGGAAAAATTTTGGGTACTGAAAAACGAGGCAAAGCCACTGTCATCAAAGCGTATGCTCCCCTTGCCGAACTTTCAGGTTATGTCACCATACTCCGCTCCCTCACCGAAGGTCGCGGCATATCTTACATGGAACCTTCACATTATGAAGAAGTCCCCCGCAACATCATTCAATCGATGTTAAATAAGTAAGGATTCATGAAAATCCTGATTATTTCCGATACTCACTTAGACTTCCCCATCGAACAATCGAAACTAGATTTTCTAAAAAAAATTATCTCCCAAGCAGATCAAGTAATTATTAATGGTGACTTTTGGGAAGGACAAGAAGTAAGATTTAATTGGTTTATCAATTCTCGTTGGTCAGAACTTTTCCCTCTTCTTTTAAAACGAAAAACTATTTATCTCTATGGCAATCATGATATGCGTAAAATGACAGATGATCGAGTAAAATTATTTTCTGTTGAACAACATCTTCGGTATCGATTGAAATTAAAAGATAAAGTTCTTGTGATCGAACATGGTAATCGGCTGTGTCCGTTTGTTGACGAAGATCCTTGGAAAATACTCACTCCAACTGGTTTTGCCATGAAATTTATTATCGCCCATATAGAAAAAAGGATCATTCATACTCTCGGACCTAAGTTTGTCACTAGATCCTGCGTTCGTTATAACAAAATCATCAAAAAAAAATTAAAAAAAGAGCTTAAACCAAACGAAATTTATGTCTGTGGCCATACCCACGCAGCTGAATTTTCACCAGAGCAGCAATTCATCAATTCGGGCTTCATGAAATATGGCATAGCTCAATATATTTGGATCGAAAACAACACTATAACTTTAAAAGAAGGGTACTACGACTAACGCATCGCAAAATTTTCGATATGGATTTTATTTTTTGGTACTTTGAGCGCTATAAATTGATTGCGAATCATATTCATCATTTGCTGGGGACCGCAGACATAGATGTCTTTTCCATCAAGACCTTCACTAATTTTATTGATCGCTGAGGCAGTAATATGTCCTTCTTTGCCTGTATCATAGAGGCAGACTCTAAAGTTTTTAAACCGTGATGCAATTTTCAAAATTTCATCTAAGTACACAGCTTCTGTAGAATTATGGACAACATAATACAAATCAATATTGATATCAGTATGATCTAGCATCTCAATTTTACTTAAAAAGGCAGTAATACCTATTCCGCCCGCTATCCAAATCTGATTCTCCCTTTCTTGCTCCAGAAATCGACCAAACGGCCCTTCGATGAAAGCCAGACTGCCGGGAACCAATCTTTTAAGCTGTCGCGTATAATCACCCAGTGATTTTATAGTTAATTTAAGTCCATTTTCTGTAGGCATGGATGCGATAGAAAAAGGATGAGACTCAGTACTAAATCCAGGAGTATAAAAACTGACAAACACAAATTGCCCAGGTATGAAAGATATTTTATGATCTTTCGGCTCCATATCAATTTCCCAAGTATTGTTATTAAGCTGTTTTATTTTTTCGATCGTATATTGATATTTATGTATGAGCTTAAAACCTAATATCGTGTAATATAAATAAATGAAAATTCCTGCCCCAGAAATAGTAAAAATGTATATTTCAAGAGGAAGATACGAAGTAACATCGCTCGGCACAAGCAAATAATGCATTACGCCAAAAACAAACGCTATACCCAAAAACTTGTGCGATAGTTTCCATACTTCATACGGTAGCTTAAACCAATACGTAAATATCATCATAACAATAAGGATAAAAAAAGAAGAAAGCGCAAACAGTCGTGCGATAGTCTGGGGTAAAAAGAGAGATAACATAATTGCAAACGAATCAAAAGCATAACTCCCGAGAAGCAAAATAAAATGAGATATAAGAAGAATAAATGCAATACCACCTGTGATGTAATGGGCACGATATTGATTGGAGATACCGTTAAAGTAATCTTCAAGAAATGCAAATCTTCCGGAGAGACAAAGACTGATAGCAAATAGCGTTGTACCTTCTAAAGCAGCTATTTGTGAAAAACTCAATAATGTCGCTTTTATACTTATGAATCGTATCGGTAATGGTAAATAAGCCATCCATCCCAACAATGGAATTAATACTAAAAGTATAATTGTCCAAGACGCCATCTTTGATCGCACTACTCCTATTGACATAATCTCTTAGTTTACAATACTTTACTCTCTTGACAAAGGAAACGATCGTTTACTATACTTAGTATATATGCTACAAGTGCGATCCTGGCCTAGTGTAATACTCCATCTTGATGGCGACGCATTTTTTTCTTCAGTCATCCAAGCCCTTCATCCTCAACTTAAAGGCAAACCGCTCGTAACTGGTCGTGAACGAGGTATTGCAGTTGCAGTTTCCTACGAAGCGCAGAAATATGGCGTCAAACGCTGTATGACTATCTCTCAAGTACGCAAGCTCTGCCCTCAATGCATTGTGATGAGCTCAGATTACAGTATGTACTCGCTGTTTTCCCATAAAATGTTTGATATTTTACGCAAATATAGTCCTCATATTGAGGAATATTCTATCGATGAAGCATTTGCCGATATCAAAGGCCTGCAAAGACCTCTCAATATGAATTATAAAGAAATTGGTCAAGCAGTCAAAAATGAAATTGAAAAAAATTTAGGTATTACCATATCGGTCGGTGTTTCTCTTACAAAATCTCTCGCCAAACTCGCCTCAAGCTATCGCAAACCTTCAGGATTAACAGTAGTAGAAGGTCGTTTTATTGAGCAATTTTTACAAAATATTCCCATAAAAAAAGTTTGGGGTATTGGAGATAATACTGGCGCGTATCTTCAAAAAATTGGACTCGATACTGTGGGTAAATTTGTTGCTAAACCAGAATCATTTATCATACAACACCTTTCCAAACCTTATTGGGAAATTTGGAGAGAGTTACGAGGAGAAATGGTTTTCATGTTAGACACCGCAACCAAAGATACGTATAAGTCTATCCAAGATACAGGTACTTTTTGGCCGGCAACCAACGACCCCGACATTCTTTGGGCAAGGTTGCTCAGTCATATCGAGAACGCCTTCGAAAAAGCTCGCCGCTACGGATATAGCGTGCAACGAATCTCTATTTTTTTAAAAACTCAGAAATTCACTTTCCACTCAACCGAAATTAAATTACCTAATCAAACAGTTTATCCCTACCTTATTCATGATTTAATAAAAAAATATTTTCTAAGCATACATAAAAAGGGAGTTCTCTATCGAGCAACTGGCTGCACTATATCTGACCTTGAGGAAAGTACACATATGCAATCATCTCTTTTTGACATCGATACTAAAAAACAAGAAAAAGTTAAAAAAATTTATCCACTTTTTGAAGATGGTCAGATTGATTTTGGATCGAGTCTTTTTACCAAGAAAAAAAAACCGAAACATGCTCTACAAAATCTGGATATTCCTCTTTTATCGTAAAGCTTTGGTCAGAGGGCAATTGGCATGGTCATGAGGACGAGCTGGACAATAACGCCTGCCATACAAAGTTAATCTAAGTGAAATATCCACCCATTCACTTCGAGGTACTATCATCATCAGATCTTGCTCTATTTTCACAGGATCCTGACTTTTGGTTAAACCCAAAAGATTGGCTAACCGTCGAACATGAGTATCAACCACAATTCCTGCTGGTTTCTTGAAACCTACACCCAACATGACATTGGCTGTCTTGCGAGCAACTCCAGGAAGAGTAAGTAATTCCGCCATAGTTTGTGGTACTTTTCCGCCATACTCTTTTTTTATTTTGTTAGCAGTAGCGATAATATTTTTGGCTTTATTATTGTAGAAAGTGACTGGGTAAATATCTTTACGAAATGTTTCCAAATCTGCGTTAGCATAGTCATCAAGTGCTTTGTACCTCTTAAAGAGATTGTCAGTGACTTTATTGACTAATTTATCAGTACATTGAGCAGACATAATTGTTGCGACAAGCAACTCAAGGGGAGTTGAGTAATTAAGCTCAATAAATGCTTTTGGGAATAGTTTCTTAAGTTCTCTATCAATGATGGCGATTTTCTTTTTCTGCTCTTCCATAGGCTATTTTACCTCATACATGCCATTTTTCTCATGTATTATTCCTTCTCCTTTAAGAGATGTGAATGCCCTCAAAATCCTATCTTTATCCTGAGGAAATTGTTCAATAAATTCATTACCTTTAATCAAGCCTTCCTGCAGAATCTGTTTAAGAATTAATCCTCTCATCTGCCTATCTGACCCAATGAACTTGGATTGAAGAGAATAATGTCGACTTTTTTTATTCGGATTGTTAATCGTTTTTGAAAGATACGTGCCATAATCAAAAAGTGCCCAGTACCACTTTCGTGGATTATCGCTATCGAGTGTTTTTTCTACAATTGGCAATATTTCTTGGTCGCTTATATTTTCTTTATCAGAAAAAAAATGATGTATAAAAATACGCCTAATATTAGTTTCAATAAATACCGTTGGAATGTTGTATGCAAACGCGGCAATAGATCGAGCTGTAGCTTTACCAATTCCAGGAAATGTATCGAGAATTTTGGGATCCTTAGGTAATATTCCTTGATATTTTTTCTTCACGATTTCTGCAATTTTCCTAAGATATATTGCACGCCTGTTGTAGCCCATTCCGCTCCAGATTTTTAGTACATCTCGTGTTGGTGCATTTGCTAATAGCTTCCAATTAGGAAATTTTTCGACAAACTCGGGGAATTTTTTTAATACTCTTGGGACTTGGGTTTGTTGCAGCATAATTTCAGATACGACAATTAAGTAAGGATCAATTTGTCTGCGCCATGGTAAATCGCGTTTATTTTCGCCATAAAAATCCCAAATAATTTTTCTAAATTTTTTAGTTTCCATCTGAAGCTTGAGAACAAATTGGACAAGACTCAGTAAGGTGACGATCTGATAGAAAAGCAGTTAATGCTTTATTCAGAGGCAAGATCGAAGTAAAATATATTAGATCTCGCGCGCGTTTTATTATCCATCCCAATCGACCATATATCATCGGCCCGAGCGCATTTGTCGCAGCCCAACCTTGACCAATTGGGATAATAAACTTTGGCGTAGGTTCATTGTACGATTGTTGATTGAGTGACGTAATCGAATTAAAAATCGAGTTTGCTGCGAATTTACCTTGATTGATAGCCGGTCGGGCCATTCCCGAAAACTTTGAAGATGAGCCGTCTCCCACAATATACACACCTTCATAACCTTGCAATTGTTGGTTCACTTTTACCCTTCCTTTATCATCATAATCAAATCCATCAATCCCATTGTAGATTCTATTCGACTGAACTCCCGCAGTCCAGATAAGTGTCTTGGTTTTCATTTTCACATCGGGGAAATAAACAGTTTCTATATCGCCTTTTAATAATCTTTTATCTACCATGACTCTTACTCCCAGATTTACCAACCTTTGAGATATTTTCAAGGCAATTGACTCAGGCAGAAATTCGAGAATACGTGGACCTGCATGAATGAGATCTATATTAATCAACGATGGGTCTATGTTATGCTGTTTGGCAAGTTTTTGGGTATATTTTGCAAGTTCTCCAGCTACTTCACAACCACTCGCTCCTCCGCCTACTACGACAATGTGTGTATTGCACTTTTTTTCTTCTTTTGAAAGAATTTTGCATTGCGAAAAACTTTCGTGCAAATGTCGTTTTAGTCGTAAGCACTCAGTAATTGTATTGATGTTGAATGAATGGTCTTTTAGGCCATCAATATTATAAAAATTTACTTCGCTTCCCATTGCAAGCACCAAATAATCGTAGGTAAACCTCGAATCTGACTCTCCTTTCAATTCCTTTTTCTTTATGTCAATTTTTTTTATAGTGTCTTGAACTAATTCAATATTTTTACCTTTAAAAATTTCACCCAATGGGATACAAACTTCAAGTGGTGAATGACCAGTCAAAACCCTATATAAAGAGGCATGGAATTCAAAATGGGGCTTATCAGAAATAAGAATAATTTTTGTTTCGGGAAGGTGCTTTTTTTCAAGCTCAAGTGCAGCAGAAATTCCCGCAAACCCACCGCCAACGATAACTACTTTTTTCTCCATGAAATTAATTATATACGAAGTGCGGAGGCGAGAGGATTCGAACCTCTGATGACCTTGCGGCCATACCAGTTTTCGAGACTAGCCCGATCAACCACTCCGGCACGCCTCCAGATAGTATATTTTACCACGCCTGGGACTGTATTCAGAGATTAAGGTAGATACGTAAAGGAGGTGGCAATTTGGGCCAAATCATTAAAAAGCGGTTTTTGTGATGATGATAAAGAATACACCCAACCATCCACCATAATATCATAGACTTTATTCTCGCTGTCGGGGGAGCTGATTTCTGTTCTAGAGACTGCTTGATAGCCATCGATATTCATTTCCTGTTCATTTTGTATCTGCGATTGTCTTTTGGAATCAAGCTCGTTCAGGTAGTCTTTAAGATTATCATAATCAGTTGCTGTCCTACTGATTGTAATTTTGCCTGCGGTTGTGAGCAAGTCGACATGTTGGACGCCTACCAACGTGTCAAATTTCTGAGGCAATTGGATAGAGAATCGCAAATTGTCAGCTTGAAATTTGCCTAAATCTTCATCGTAGGCTGCTTGAATCGTCTTCGAATGCAATACCTGATGAGGTAATTCATTCATCATGATTACAGAACAGCTTATTAGAAGACCTGCGGCAATAGTAAAAGCCGCCAGTGCAAATGGCGACTCTTTTTTCCTTCTCATATTTTTTTAGTAGGTATAGATCAGAGTACCCTGTTTCGTCTCGATTTGCAAGAGTTTCATGCCATCTATTTCACCAATTGGTGTATTGCCAATAAGAATAGATGATTTATTCGTTGCTAATTTATAAATTAATTGTACCGAGGAATTATTCAGTTTAAATGTTTGTTCTAACTTACGCTGTTCTTGATTTTGCACTTCCAATTTATTGGAGATATCAAGCGAATTATCGGGCAGTGCCTGAGAAGTAGAATCATTGTATGCTACAGACTTTATACTCAAGCGCGCGTTCTTGCCATTAACTTTCTCTCTTAAAATCAGAATAACTTTATTACCTGCTTGATCAGTAGCTACGACTTGATCCATATTTTGACTAGTAGGATTTTGAATTATTTTTACATTATGATCATCTTTAACTGCAAAAAGTATATCTTGCAAATGAGGATCAAATTTCATAGCTATTTCAGGAATTGATTTA
>CAYLXX010000019.1:0-17237 GCA_964387955.1 uncultured Gammaproteobacteria bacterium | reverse complement strand
TATAATTATGAGGAAAAGCCGGAGTGGCGGAACTGGCAGACGCGCAGCGTTCAGAACGCTGTTTCCGCAAGGAAGTGGGGGTTCAAGTCCCTTCTCCGGCACTCCACGACAAGGAGAGGTGGCTGAGTGGTCCATAGCGAGGGGTTGCTAACCCCTTGAGCTGCAAGGCTCACGTGGGTTCGAATCCCACCCTCTCCGCAGATATATCTCGCTTAAAATAGATTAGCATTTCTTCATGAACGTCCGTATATTCGTACGCAATAATTGAGGCTAACTACTTCAGATAATAAGATAAAAAATGAAACAAATTTCATTACGAATTTCTTATTTCTACGTGTGATAAATATTTGCTTGCAACTCTCCTGGCACTTCTGTACTATCAATTATAAGAAGGAATTTCGGCCTTATTTTTTATGGTACAAACAATCGATTTATCAGCTTACAAGAAGTTATACCTGCAATCTGCCAGAGAGCTTATTGCAACAATCAGAAATGGGTTGCTCATGATCCGTCTCAATCCTGATGATAAAGCTTCGCTGGAAAAAATTCACATTGCTGTTCATAGCCTCAAAGGTCAAAATTTAGCCATGGGCTACCAAAAAACAGCTATATATTGCCGACTCATCGAATACATTTTTCGAGATGCTTTAGAAAAAAAAATTGAGTTGAAGCCAGAAGTTATCACCTGTCTTAAAGATTCGTTAACGCAAATTGAAGAATCAATTGCCTCTATCGAGAAGACAGACAAAGAGATTGATTTACTTGAAAAACAGAAAGAGCTGAGCAAAATATGTGGGATAAAAGTTCCTGACGTGAAATAATATGAAAATTTTACTGATAGATGACGACAAATTTTTCCATAATTTTTACGCAGTCAAACTGAAGGAGTTGGGGTATGAAGTCGAAGTAGCCTCAGATGGGGAGGAAGGCTTTGCCAAGATTGGGACATTCCAACCCAATCTAATTCTTCTAGATATTATTATGCCCAAAAAAGACGGATTTGATTTTTTACAAGATCTGATGGCTAATCCAGCCTACAAAAGTATTCCCGTAATTGTTTTTTCCACTTTAGGAGATAAACCCGATGTCGACAAGGCTTTAAAATTAGGTGCCAGAGACTACGTCAATAAAAGTTTTCTCGATTTCGATAACCTCAAAGCAAAAGTTATCGCATATACACCCAAATCATGATCGTTAAACCAGAGGAATTAAAAACTCTTTTAATTAAAAATAACCTGACTGATGAAAAAGGTTTCACTGAGATCGTGGAGTATGCCAAAAATGCCGAAATTTCGCTTACAGATGCCTTGGTTGAGAGAAACGTAGTGACTGACGAGAATCTCGGCATGCTGCTTGCGGATTATCTTAAAATTCCCTTTGTGACGTTATCGAAAATGGCGATACCGCCAGACGTCTTTGGACTTCTGCCCGAACGTCTGGCGCGCAAAGAGCGGGTGATCATCTTCGGCCGCGACCAAACGGGTATCAAAGCGGCGATGGCTGACCCTCGCAATGTCACCATCGTCCAGATGATCACCCAGAAGACAGGTCAGAAAGTTATTCCCCATCTGGCGACCGAGCGCGATATTGTCAATACCTTTCATCTGTATCGTAAAGATCTTCAGCAGACTTTTGATGCATTGTTTAAAAAATTCAATGTTACCGACGAGGAGTTAGCCAATGTCGAAATTCCTATCGAGAAAATGGTGGACATGCTTATCAATCACGCTAATCAGGAAAAAGCATCAGATATACACATTGAGCCACAGGAAAGAAACTCACTTATCAGATTCCGTATCGATGGTGTTTTGCACGATGTATTAGTTCTGCCGAAGCACCTGCATGATCGTATTGTTACTCGTATAAAAGTCATGGCGAGACTTCGTACGGACGAGCATCTTGCAGCACAAGACGGCAAGATGCGGCTCAAATTCGAGGAAGAGAATCTCGATATTCGTGTCTCGATTTTGCCGATTGTCGAAGGGGAAAAAATTGTACTCAGGCTTCTGTCTACGCATGCACGTCAATTTTCGCTTCTGGATTTGGGTATGTCTCAAGGTGATCTTAAAAAAGTTACCAAAGCCTTTACGAAGTCCTATGGCATGGTCCTTTCCACAGGTCCAACTGGATCTGGTAAGTCGACTTCAATTTACTCCATTTTAAAAATTTTAAATACACGTGATAAAAACATTACCACCATCGAAGATCCGGTCGAGTATCGTATCAAAGGCGTTAATCAAATACAGGTCAATGTTAAAACCAACCTCACGTTTGCCAATGGCCTCAGATCAATTCTTAGACAAGATCCCAATATTATATTCGTGGGAGAAATCCGCGATAACGAAACAGCAGGCATTGCTATTAACGCTGCGTTGACCGGGCATTTGGTTTTGTCCACTCTTCACACCAACGATGCCGCAACCACTCTTCCGCGTTTGACAGATATGAAAGTTGAGCCATTCCTTGTGGCATCGACTGTGAATTGTATTATCGCTCAAAGACTGCTTCGTAAAATTTGTGACATGTGCAAAACTTCAATTGTTGTTACGCAAACAGATCTTACGAAAAATTTTTCGGCCAATGTAGTCAAAAAATATTTTGGTGATAAACCAGAATTACGCGCCTATAAAGGTGCAGGCTGCAAAGTCTGTCATGGCACTGGTTATTCAGGCCGTGTAGGTGTTTTTGAAGTTCTTGAAGTTTCCAATATCATAAAAAAACTTATTGTTCAGAAGGCCGAATCTACTCTTATTGCCCAGCAGGCAATGCAAGAAGGCATGGTGCCTATGCTTGAGGATGGTTTGGAAAAAGTTGTACGTGGAGTAACCACAATCGAGGAGGTACTCAGAGTCACAAAAGCCGAATAATGAAAACTCAAAATGTCACTTTAACAAATAAAGAAAAACTTCTCCTTATAAGCAACATGTCGACTATGCTTGCTTCGGGAATTTCAATCCTAGAGACTGTTGACTCTTTGCTTGAAGATGCCAAAGGTAATCAAAAAAAAGTTCTCCAAGCTCTCAGAGCTGATCTTATTCAAGGCAAGCATGTGTATTCCTCTTTTGGACAATTTCCAAAAGTATTTAATAAGGTTACTCTCAATATCATCAAGGCTTCAGAAGAAGCAGGTACGCTTGATGTGACGCTGAAAGATCTTAAAGGCACGATCAAGAAAGATATGGAGTTTGGTGACAGCATACGAGCAGCACTCATTTACCCCATTCTCATTTTGATTGTTTTTTTTGCAGTACTTTTCATGATACTTGTGGTAGTAATACCAAAAATCTCTCAAGTTTTTTTACGTCTTAGAGTTACTTTGCCTTTACCTACTAAAATCTTGATTTTTGTGTCGAACATCATTCTTCATTCGACTATACCTCTTGTTATCGGAATGGCGGCGGTATTTGGGCTGTTATTTTTTCTTTTTAAAACACAAAGAGGTGTTGTTGTGGGAGTTTTGCTCCAATTACCTCTTATAAGGGAATTGGTAAAGCAAATTGATCTGACACGTTTTGCACGCAGTTTGTACCTTCTTTTAAATGCTGGTATTCCGATTACTAGTGCGCTTGAGTTAAGTCAGGATGTGGTTTTACGAAGAGACATTTTAAAAATACTTCAGAACGCCAGACAAATGGTGGTTAGCGGTAAACGTTTTTCTGAGGGCTTAAAGCTAGGAAGAGGAACCATACCGACGATTATGGTGAAAATGGTCGAGGCAGGTGAAAAAACAGGCACGCTCGATAAATCAATGGAAGAAGTTTCTGAGTATCTCGATTATGAAGTATCAAACAGTTTAAAGTCATTAACAGCCCTTCTTGAGCCAATCATGTTGATTTTCGTCGGTGTGATGGTAGGAGGCATGATGATGGCCATTATTGCCCCAATTTACGGCCTTATTGGCCAAGTCGGGCAACGGTAGTGTATGAAAAAACAAGGGTATTCACTATTGGAGGTAATTATGGTTATTGGCATTTTGTCGGTGCTTATCGGTTTTAGTGTCTTAAATCTGACAACCTCACAGGCAAAAAACGACTTTTCAGCGACAATTGATACAGTTCTATCGGATGTTAAGGATCAACAGCTAAAAGCTATGGTTGGGGATACAGAAGGACGCGCATCAGCTGCTAATTACGGCATACATTTTGAACAAAATAAATACACTTTGTTTCATGGGTCTTCATTTTCTCAGGGGGATTCTTCAAATTTTGTTATCAATCTCGATAGTGCGACTCAAATCAATAGCATTACATTTCCAAGCAGTAATCTGATTTTTTCGCAGGCCACTGGCGAGGTAGTGGGATTTACTCAGGGACAGAATACGTTCGTGATAAAAAACACTGCCAGCGGTGACCAAAAAACAGTGACCGTGAATCAGTACGGTGTTATTATTCAAGTCAATTAATGAAAAATTTTAAAAAAGGTCAATCATTGTTGGAGATAATAATTGTGTTGGGTATGTTGTCGATTGTTTTGCCGGCATTGATCACTGGACTTGTATCTTCACGCGAGGGTAAAGCACAACAACAACAGCGCGTTCGGGGAGTGAGTCTTATGCAAGAGGCGATTGAGGCGGCAAAAAGTGTGAGGGGCCGCGACTGGGCAACATTTGCAGTCAGTGGCACGTATTATCCGCAGGTCGACAACGTAAATCATCGGTGGAACTTAGTTACATGTACGCCTGTATGTCCGCAAACCTCAGATGGATTTACGACGAACGTAGTAATTGCAGATGTTTATCGTGATACCAATGGCAATATTGTTACAATAGGCGGGACGCTTGATCCTTCAACCAAAAAAATCAGCGCCACAGTTTCCTGGACGACGCCGAGTGTGTCCTCAATAACCACCTCAATATATGTGACACGGTATAAAAGTATTGGTGTGACTCAAACCACACAAGCTGATTTCAATGCTGGCGCGCGAGTGAATACATATATTACAAACACATCAGGTGGGGAAGTGGTATTAGGAGCTGGTGGAGGCGGAGGAGACTGGTGTATACCAAGTTTTCAAGTTACTGATTTTACGTTATTGAGAAATGGAGTTAATAATGCCATCGCCGCCACAGATACTGCCAGCGGGTCGAGAGTCTTTATTGGGACTGGCAGTAATTCGTCTGGAGTGTCCCTTAATGACGTGAAGCTTTCAAATAGCGATCCACCTACTGTTTTAAGTTCAAAGTCATTTGATGGCTATAAAACAAATGATATTTATGGTGAATCAAATGCCAGTGGTACCACTGTTTATGCATACTTGGCTACTGATAATAACGCCAAAGAGGTTGTGATCGTTGATTTAAACCAGTACACCGATCCTCCAACCAACAGTAAATACAAGGAAATCGGCTCAATAGATATTCCTGATGCCAGAAACGGCGACCAGGTATATGTATTAAATGATAAAGCGTATATCGCCGGTACCAGATCAGGAAGTTCGAAATTATTTATATATAATTTATCGGCTGATCGTACTACTGCTACGCTCCAGAATGCTTCAGGATACACACTCAATGGGACTGCAAAGGAACTTATTGTCGGAGCTGGTGGCCAATACGCGTATGTTGCTACAGATACTTCATCGAATAATTTTGAAATAATCAATGTTTCCAATGCAGCAAGTCCAAGCAGAGCGAGTATAACTACCGTTGGTTCATCTCAGACCGGAGTTGATCTCTCGGTTTTGAATTCAGAAACAACTGTCTACGTAGCTGTAAGTTACTCAGCTGTAGCTGGAGCAAAAAACGTGTATAAAATTGACACGACCAATAAATCCGCTCCTGTAGTAGGTTTGGGGTACAACACAGGCGGTATGAATCCAACGGGTATCGTATGGGTGACCGGCAATCGTGTGATTGTGGTAGGTACAGGCGGTACTTACCAGTATCAAGTTCTTAGTTCAGACACAATGGCTCTTTGTAGTCCGACATCAGTGCTTCAATATGCTAATGGGGTAATAGGTATCGCCTCGGTTCTACAATCGAGTAATGGTTTTGCATACTCATACATCAATGTCAATGAAAATAATACGCCAAAATTGAAGATTATTTTAGGAGGCGCAGGGGGACAATATGTTGGCACTGGTACATTCATTTCGTCGACAATAGATAGTGGATCTGTCACTGCCTTTAACGGGTTTTCTGCGACAGTGAATCAACCTGCGAGTACAACAATTGGCGTAAAAGTTGGTGTAGCTTCACCCATCAACAACTCTTGCGCAACTGTATCTAATTTTACGTATCTTGGTCCAAATGGAGATCCGACTAATTCATTTGTGATCGGGAGTGATCCGACGACTATATCAGGCGCGATACCGCTTCTTAATTCGGGTAATTACAATAATCCAGGCAGATGTTTCAAGTATAAAGTTTTTTTTGATACATCTGATCCTGCACATTCACCGACGCTTTATGATTTTACTGTCAATTACTCACCATGAAAAAAATTAAATCTGGTTTCACATTGATTGAGCTTTTGATTTACATGGCTCTTTTGTCAGTATTAATTGTGATTTTGACTCAAATTTTTGTCTCGGTGATTGACGCGAAGTTAGAAACAGAATCAATTGCCAGTATTGAGCGTGATGGAAATTATATTTTGAGTAGGTTGATTTATGACATTTCACAGTCAAACGGTATTGTCACTCCATCAGGAATAGGCGGGCAGGGAAGCACACTGCAAATTTCGATTAATGGCGTTAGCAATACCTATTCTTTAAGTGGAAATAATCTACAAGTGACAAATGCCGGCGGAACTTATAGATTAAATGGTTACAACAGCAATATTTCCAATCTCTCGTTCACGCGCATTGGGCCAGGAGATAGCACAGACACAATTCAATTTAGTTTTACTGTTACAAGTCAAGTCCAGCGGCGGACTGGTTCAGAATCAAAAATTTATCAGTCGACTGCTGCCTCAAGGCAATAACTATGAAAAAAAATTATAAAAAAACAGGGCAGACGTTGACCTCGCTTCTGATTTTTATGGTTATAGCAACTACGATCACTGCCGCATCTGTCGTCATCATCATTTCTGGTTCAGCGGCAGCGAGCAAATTTCAACAAGGAGTTATTGCCACGCGCATTGCCGAGAGCGCTGGTGAAAATGCCTTACTTAGATTATTACGCACGCCTACTTATACTGGAGAATCAATGACAATTGATGGAGGATCGGCGACGATTGTTGTATCTGGTACGACTACAAAAGTGATTGATGTGACATCGACGTATGGCAGCTATAAACGCAAAATCCGTATTAATGCAGGTTACTCGGCGGGTATACTGGTAGTTACCCCGCCTTGGAAGGAAATTTACCCATGACAACTCAGATTCCCAAACCAACAGTTAAACAGAAAGGAATATTGTTTCTTGAAAGAAATAGACTGCAGTTATATGCTCCGGCCAAACAAGCAGTGCTTGTCTTTGATATAGCCCAAACGATCGCTCATGACATGGAGATTTTTAATAAATTAGAACTCGAAACGCAACTTCTCAATTTTCTCAAAACCAATGCTGTGCCCCCGACAGATTACCTTCTTATTTTGGCGCAGAATATTTTATTTGAAAAAGATTTCACGCCTCCTAATCCAGATGAACAAAAAAAGTTTCTTGATTCAGTGCCATTTGAATACATTAGTACGAAAGAATTCCCGATAACGGGTGGAATCAGGATTGTGGCCGCCAATGGGGAGTTTTATACCGCAATTGGAGATATTCTTGAGCAGGCAGGATCTTCTTTGGAAGCCGTAATTCCTTATTTTACTGTTTCACCTCAAATGAATACTCTTGATCAAGGTACTCTCGGGATCGCTCTGGCTCAGTTTCTACCGCTTAAAAAAAACAGCCTCACTCCAACCAAAGAACCAGAGCTGGTGATTACTAATCCTGAAGCTGAAAGAAAAGCAGAAGCTAAGAAGAAAGATAATAAGACATTATTGTATACCATACCGTTTTTTATACTTTTAATCGGTGTACTGGCGTTTATGTTATTGAGACCAGCTTCAAAACCTGTTACATCAAATACTCAGGCAGCTCCACCACCGTCTGCCGCACCCATTTCTAATCCGACAGTGGCGCCTGTATCGCCGACGGGTCTCCCGATATCGATAACGAAAGATAAAGTAAGCATCCAAATCACCTATGATACCTCAGTGGCGATACAGGCGCAGGGTCTTAAAGATAAGTTACTACAGGCTGGATACACAAAAACTACTTTAAACGATGGGGGAACAGTAAATGCACCGAAACCATTAATGCTTGTCTCCACTTCGTTACCGGCTGATCTGAAAAATGATATAACTACCTTAGTAAAAAAAGCCTACCCCGAGGTAACAATGCAGGAAAACAGCAGTGTGGGTTCCGATGTAGTTATTACTATAGGTAAATGAATTAATTTGAACTAATAGTCTATTTCTTCTTATTGAGACAATGTTTTAGCATGTTTTTTTAGGATGAATAGATATTACCCATACAAACTAAATACCTATTGACAAGCATTTTCAATTCATATAGTCTGAAAATAAATCATTATAATTTCCGCAAGCCCAAGGCATATATGCAAACTCATAAGAAAGGTTTTACGCTCATCGAGCTCTTGGTAGTTATCGGTATCTTGGCAATTTTGTTAGCAATCACACTTATTGCTATCAATCCTGCTCGACAGTTCGCTCAGTCGAACAATACCAAACGAAGCTCAGATGTGAATGCGATCTTGAATGCAATCAACCAGAACATGGCTGATCATCAAGGATCTTTGCCAACAGGTATTGATACAACGGTAAGGACGATAGGTAACCAGAACGGAACTCAGGTAGATCTGTGTGCAGCATTGGTTCCAGTTTATATCGCCGCTTTGCCAGTCGATCCATTGACTAACAGTGGAACACCAGTATCAAACTGTGCAACGACTTACACCACCAACTACACAGTGGTTTCAGCAGGTAGTGGTATAAGCGCGGGTAACAGAATCACGATTTCTGCTCCAGCAGCAGAACTTCAGGCAACAATTCAAGTTACTCGATAATCTCACTTCGACCTCAAAAAAAACCCGCCGCAAGGCGGGTTTTTTCGTATATAATGCACGATTATGAAGTATCCTCGAGTTACTATTATTGTTTTAAACTTTAATGGGCTTGAGGATACGCGGTTATGTCTTCGCAGTCTTCTGAATACAACATATCGTAACATTTCAATCATTGTTGTTGATAATGGCTCTCGACAGAATGAAGCTACAATATTAAAAAGAGAATTCAAGGATAAACGCATAGAAATCAAAAGATTCAATAAGAATCTGGGATTTTCCGGTGGTAATAATGTCATTTTGAAGCATATAAAGACAGACTATATAGCATTAGTAAACAATGATGTTGTTGTGAAGAAGGGATGGCTTGCTCCAATTATTAAACAGATGGAAAAAAATAAACTCATTGCGGTTGTACAACCAAAGATTCTCTGGGAGAGAGATAGGCGTTATTTTGATTATGCAGGTGCGACTGGCGGTTTTTTGGATTTTTTGGGTTATCCCTTTACAAGGGGGAGGATCTTCACAACATTAGAACCAGATAAAGGTCAACATAATAAGTCAACTAATATTTTTTGGGCCAGTGGCGCAACTATGGTAATAAGAAAAAGTGTTCTTGAGAAAGTAGGTTTATTGGATGAGACTTTCTTTAACTATATGGAGGAGATTGATCTATGTTACCGGATTCTTCAAAAAGGATACCAAATAGTATACGAACCTAAATCTGTAGTTTTTCATAAGGTAGCATCAACAGCTTCTCATAATAGTACCAGAAAGCGTTTCTTTGAACACAGAAACAATCTCCTTCTTATTCTTAAGAACTTTCCAACAGTTAAGCTTTTATATGTTATACCCATTCGATTGTTGATGGAGATCATAAGCATCTTTTATTACTTGGCAATCTTTCGAATGGATTTTGCTCGCTCAGTTGTAGGAAGCATATTTTCATTCTTGTTTCTTACTCCTAGATATTTATATGAGAGAAACTCCCGAAACTCTATCGATACAACCCAAATGGATCGCTTAATTTATCCTCGCAGTATTGTTTTGGCGTATTTTTTACTTGGTAAAAAGACTTTCAATGAAGTTTGTAAGTTGGCTCATTGGAAGGTGAAATGAGAAAACCCTTCCTCATGTATTTACTATATAATACGAGAGAAAATGGTGGTAATAAGGTGGTATTTGAGCAAGCAGATAGGTTAAAGAAGAAGGGTTATTCAGTTGTTATTTATGCTTTATTTGGCGGTAAACCGAAATGGTTTCATGTAAATACTACAATACTACCTTTATATAAGGGGTTAAGGTACTTTATCTATCGATATGATGGAATTTGTATAGCTACATTTTGGCCAACGGCCTATGTTGCATTTCTTTTAAGAGTAAAAAGGAAACTATACTTTATTCAAGGTTACGAACGTGAATTTTATACTAACGTCTTCTTAAAATTTTTGGTAACCGTTACTTATCGGATGCCATTCGTAAAAATTACTATAAGTAGTTTTTTGACGCAGAAAATGATAAAGTACGAATCTGAAATATATCAGATAAAAGGTAATGGAGTAGTCATTGGAAAAAACAAGATAAAAAGAAGGAAATATAAACGGATTCGCATTCTTTCGGTAGTTTCAAGATATTTACCTACCAAGGGTATTGACTTACTAGATAATACTGTTACCAAACTTAAAACGCGCAATTTAAGCTATTATTTTACTCTTGTAAGTTTTGAACATAAACCATACTCTGAAGTTTTTAACCGCTTTATTTCTTCTCCTAAGCCATATGAGTTGGAAAAGCTATACAGAGAATCAGATTTCCTTCTTGCGACGAGCCGGATTGAAGGATTTTATATTCCGGGTCTTGAAGCAATGGCCAACGGATGTATCTTACTTACTACCTCAGCTGGTGGTGTTGAAGAATACGCTCGAAACAAGATTAATGCAATTGTTATTAGGCGTCTCGATGAATTATGGCAGAAAGATATTATTAATAAAATTTATACGAACAAAAAACTTAGAAGTAAACTTATTGCCAATGGTTACAAGACAGCAAAACAATATCATTGGGATAAAATAATTGATGAGCTTGAGAGTATTTTTACGAAGATGTATACTTTTCAAGCCAATTGAGTCTATTTTTAACTGTAGGTGATATTGTGTATTGAGAACGAGCTCTTTGCAAAAGCTTAATTTGTACTTTTATCAACAATAGCCAATGTTGCCAATCGGTAAAAAAACCGGGAGTATTTTGATTAGTGATCTTATAATAACTAAAAACGCGCTTCCATTGGGCTTTTGATAGGTAAACATTGATATACGCCAATCTCATACAATAATTAGTGTACAGAAATACTTGCGACCATTTTTTGTCTTTGAAATCCTTTGAGAACTCATTTAAGAGCTTAAAATAGTTATTAAGTCGATTGAGCTCTTCCGTCAGATCAACTTTCTCTACTTTTTTATCATACCCATGCATAATATGGTGTCGTACAGCGCATAATACTTCGGAATAGTAGTATGTATCGTAGTGATTTAAAATTTTAAGCGAGTGTATTGAATCAGCCTCTGTTTTATATCTGTCGTCGAATGTTCCGACTTTTTTAAAAATACTTTTATGATATATAGTTGCTGCGGTTGGTCCAAATGAAGGTACAACGTAGTCTTTAATCAATGTCTGGATGACATGTGGATACTTAAGTAACTTACTCTCCTTATAGTGTCGTTTTATATATTTTAAATGACCATTGTCATCAATGACTGCAAATGGCGATATATAGTGTTTGACCTTATGTTTCTCTATAATCTGAGCCCATGTTTCATACCAGTTGGGAGCAATTAGATCATCACTTTGCAGAAACGAGACATAATCACCTTTTGAGAGTGCAATGGCTTTATTAAAACTCTTAAACATACCGAGATTTTTATCATTTTTTATGTAACGAAATTTATACTGTTTATACTTAGCAACTGTTTGATCAGTAGCATCAGTGGAAGCATTGTCAATGATGAGAACCTCATATGGCTTTGTTGTCTGTTTAGCAACACTTTGTAAAGCTTGATCGAGCAAGCGAGCACGGTTGTAAGTCGGAATAATAATAGTAAGTTTCATATTTACTGCATCTTATCAATTGAAGAATTGAAGCGCTGCTTAAAATTTTGCTCGAGTTGGTTGATAGTT
Source organism: uncultured Gammaproteobacteria bacterium (assembly GCA_964387955.1). Taxonomy (GTDB): domain Bacteria; phylum Patescibacteriota; class Microgenomatia; order UBA1406; family GWC2-37-13; genus CAYLXX01. The sequence continues at coordinate 5,049 of CAYLXX010000019.1, read as the reverse complement.
TTTTGATCAACTTTACATTGCTTATAGATATAGTCGAGCTGTTTGTAGTAAGTTGACCATACTGGGTAGGCGTTGATTGCTTCTTTCATATTATAAATCGAATTAGCGCAATCCTTATATCCTTTAAACAAGGCAATACTCAGTCCTGAATAAGCGGATGGGTTAGTGTCATCAATCCAAAGGGCGCGGCGGTAGTAATGTTCTGCTTTTGCGTAATCGTTATACTGAGAAATTGAGAAATCGCCGATTCTCACAAGTGCTTTGGAATATAATAAAGGAATTTCAAGAGTAATAAGTCCTTCTTCACTGAGATCAAGAGTTTCTCTCCGTGCTGGTTTATATAAACGGAGGTTTTTTTCTACTAACGTGAAATAATCGTTTTTATTAGGCACTTTTTCGGCGGGTAGTATCTCATTGAGAAGACCTACAGGTATAAGCTTAGTTCCTGACGGCAGAGTTGGAGGGTCACTTGTGGAAAAGATAGGTTTTGTCTGCAGAATTTCTCCTATTGTGTTGCGAAACACTTGACTGAGCGGTACTTGAGGGTTATGCTGATGGTACTTGTTGATCTGATCATCAAGATAGTAGTTGCCACCCGCAGCAGATGAATGGATAATTTGCACGTCCGGTCGTGTATCCAGAACATAATGTACATACCATGTGTTGAATGTTGAAGTATCACCTGAAAGAAAAATCACAGAATTTTGAGGGAGTGACTGTAGAATGTTTTTTCCAAGATCATTGCCGATATGCGTCTTTGAAAGATTAGTTTTGGGAAAATTATATTTTACAAGCATCAATGGAACTATTACAAAATAAGCAAGGATGAGTAAGCTTAATGTTTTGGTTGAGAACCGTTTATCTAAGAGATGTTTCAGTAAAACAAAGCCGTAAGGTACAAAAAACATGGCTATCACTGTGGGCAATGAGTAAAACCTCTCAATTATGCCCCATGATTGTACTGTGAGTAAGAGACTGGCTGAGTAGTAGATGAAGAATGGACCAGTCAATATAAATGCTATTAGAAGAGAGATTAAGAGTCTTTTATTGGTTCGAAAGAGTTGAATGATACCTACGATCATAAGAAAAATCGTTTGGTATGAATAAAAGAGCACCATCGAATTTAGGAAACGTTTCATTTGCTCAATTTTAGCTGCCTCAGGTACACCGGTATTAAAAGTGGTGGGGGCTGTGCCGTAGTCTACGCGTAGAAATAGATGCAGAAAGTTAGTGAGATTTCTCGCATTATCCCAATTGATAATTGGATTGCGAAAAGCAGCGATTGGAATATAAAGATAAGGCATTAATCCTGCCAAACTCAATAAAATTGCCTTGAATAATAACTTTTTTTTCCATATATACGAAAAATGTTTCAGAATAAGTATCAATACAGCAGGAAAAACAAAAATGATGGTATGGTGATGAGAAATTGCCAGACCAGAAAAAAAAGCTGTTAAATAGAGGTATTTAGGTTTTTTTTCATCATGGAAAAGTATGGCAAAGTAAAGAATAACGATAACAAAAAAGTTATTCAAAGCAAATACCTCAGGTATCTCGGCATTTAGCCAAAATAGATTGGAGAAAGCTAAAATTGAAGTGGAAATGAGACTCAAAAATACACTTTTGGTAGCGTGTAAAGAGAGTTTGTAGAAAAAAATGAGCCCTGCAAATGAGGCGATGGCCGAAATGAGGCCTACTTTTGTGACAGGAGGAATGGAGAGAGGTAAATGACATAAAAGATTACCAATGAAAGTGAAAAGTGGATACCCTGATGGGTGCGCTACCCCCCAAACACAGCTGGCAGTTACAAGATCGCCAACATCGCCACTATAAACATCACGTGTAAGATTGTGTAGGTATAAGAAAGCAACGATTGCAAAGAAGATGTAAACAGGAATATTTTTACGGTATAATGCAAGCATAACTTACCATTATATATGAAAATACTGTTAGCCGAAGATGATGTGGTGCTCCATCAACTATATGAAGATCTTCTTAAAGAAGCGGGTTATGAGGTCACAGGCGTTATCGATGGCACGCAGGCATTAGCTCAGATGATGCAAGGCGGTTTTGACCTGGTGTTGCTTGATCAAATGATGCCTGGGTTGACAGGTATGGAAGTTATGGAAAAAATGAAAGCCGAGAAATCTGTGCAACCGAATAAAAAAATCGTTTTCATGACGAACGTGGATAATCCTAAACAACTTGAAGCAATGAATCAGATGAGTAATGGCTATCTTCTTAAAGGTAATCTTACTCCAGATCAATTTTTAGAGAAAGTAAAAGCCTACCTTATATAGGAGGTGTAGGGGTTGGGCTGATGCCTGCAATGACATTCTTAATCCACATTTGAAGATCACTCCATTGGTCAACTCCTTTGGTAGGAATGAGAATAAATTGTCCGACATCGGAGTAAGAGGACTGAAGTTGGGTAAGATCGGGGACAGCGCTTGAAATGGTGTAGTTCTCGTTTTTTTGTGCAGTGGATGATAATTTTTTGATGAGACTCAAGTCAAGATCTGTTTTGATATTATCTTTCAATTGATCCATGAGGGGGATGATTTTGGGTACAAAGGTGATGGAAACAACTTTGTTCTTGACCGCTTGAATAAGCCGTTGTTGTCTGGCTGCTCGCCCAAAATCATCCCCATCCTGCGCACTATGTCGCGAGCGACTGTACTTGAGGGCAGTTTCACCATCCATATGCTGCGGACCTTTATCAAAGTGTAAATGCTCGTATCGACAGGGGAAAGCCTCATTTGGAGTATCTGTGATGTCTTTGTAAAATTTTTCCAGGTCAGGATGGTCTTTAAAAAATTGGTCTTTCTCGTTCTGCTGATCTGGTGTAAAAGTGGGTTGGTTGGGTTGATGGAGATACTTTTCAATCTGTTTAAATTCATCATCTCTTCCACACAGATCATTTTCTTTGCCTTCAATCGGGTACTCATAATCATCAAACGTTTTTTCGACGTTAATATCTACACCGCCAAGTTGGTCAATCGCTTTTATAAAACCTGCAAAATCCACGGCCGCATAATAATCAATCGGTATGCCTGTGATTTGAGTAACTGCACTTTTGACAAGATCCGCTGCGGCTTGTTTATCATTGCCGCTTATTTTGACATCAGGGTATGTATCGGGAAAGAGACCAATTTCATACACATTGTTTATTTTAGTGTGAAAATCATCGCCTGATTTGGTAGGTAGCTGTACCCATAAATCTCGCGGAAGAGAGATAAGAGCGACTTTTTTTTTGGCAGTATCGATGTGGGCGATCATGATGGTATCTGTCAGGTAAGTACCTTCATGGTTTCCTCCGCCATAGCCCAGAAGCAATAGATTATAGGTATTTTTATCTGGAGGTTTGTTTAAGAGATTGAGAACGCCTTTTTTAGTATTGATTTTGTTATAAAAAGCCTGGATTTTGAATACAAAGACAGCTCCGACGACGAGTACAATGCCAGCCAAGATCAATAAGACTTTTTTCATAGACGAACTGATATTCTAGTATATGGGAGAGGATTTGGAAATAGCAACAGGCGTTTTGAATATATCTTACCTATACAAACTATATCAGCGAAGATTCTTCAAAATTTTTTCTACCTCTCGGTCATTGATACGATGGTGGGGTCCTCGGTGCGAAAGTAAGGCGCCAGAAAAGGTTTTGGGGATATGCATGAGCTCGTGAATAAGGGTTTTGATCTGGTCGCGCGCGTTGAGTTTATCAAAGCGTTTGGCGTTAACCTCGATAATGTAGTGTGGGTGAATACCGGCTACTTCCTTAAAAAGTCGTGACATACCCCAGATGCGAGCAATGGCTCTCGTTTTGGCATCGAGGCTGCGGATACAGTGAACATACTCGGCTTCGATGTGATCAAAATTAAGCTCACCGATAAGTAAATCAACTTGTCTTTTAATTTCAGGAGCGGGTATGTATTTCATATAGAGCAATCCATTGCAAAAGTAGCACATTCAAGTATACTATATTCCCAACTATGAGCATAGAGAATCAGAACTATTCTCGACGTGCAGCTATCGGACTTATCGCTGGATTTGGTGCTTCATTTTTACTCAATCCTCTTGAGGCTTTGGCCGCTCCCAGAAAAGAAGTTGATATGAATACCATAGAGTATGGCTCAGCCTTACAAGATGTACCTTCGTATAACAATATCGGCGGCCGGATCGTTGGGTATCATGCACAAAATGGACTCATGTGTTATGTACCTGTAGATGAGAATTGGGCAACAACAGTGCAAGATACTCGAACCAAAGGCTTCGCAAGGCAGTTTAGTACCGGATTATTCGTGCCAAGAGAACACATTCGGACTCGTTTGCCTGAGGAACTTGAGCCTATTCCTTTTCAACCTGGCGAAGAAAGACATATTGAGGTAAGTATTGGTCAACAACATATGTGGGTGGTATCTACAATTAACGGACGTGAGTTACCTCCGCTTATGGATGCACCAGTTTCTACTGGAGTCTACGCACATCCCACCCCAAAAGGGACATTTACCCTGCTAACAGAACGGCATAAACGAAGAATGATCGGTACAGGTTATGATCTGGATGATGTGTCTGATGTTGAATATTTTACCGAGAGCGGGGCGGCTTTTCACGGCGCCTACTGGAATCATGACTTGGGTCACCGTCATTCTCATGGCTGTGTCAATTTATCTCCCGAAAATGCGCTTAAACTCCGGAAATTGGTGACTAAAGATAGAATGAGTTATGCTATGCAAGAAAGAGCCTTTAACCATCGAATCCTGGTTCACGCACATCAGTAAGTCTTCGTAAACCTGGGGTGAACTTCAGCTTCTGAGATGATAAAATATAGGGTATCAGCTCCTGTAGTTTAACGGATAGAATAGGGGTTTGCGGAACCTCTGATGGCAGTTCAATTCTGCCCGGGAGCACACAAGGGGTATAGTTCAACGGTAGAATAGAGGTCTCCAAAACCTTTGATGGGGGTTCGATTCCCTCTACCCCTGCCAACCCTGGTCGTACTATCATCGAACTCTCCATCTTTGATATAATTTAATTATGCGTAAA
>CAYLXX010000018.1:0-18363 GCA_964387955.1 uncultured Gammaproteobacteria bacterium | reverse complement strand
AATTACAAAAAGTATCTTGCTGTTGAACAAGCGACTCATGAATTTTTACAGACAGCAGGATATCTAAAAATAGAATTACCCACTTTATCTCCTGCATTAGTACCAGAATCCTACATGGAAATTTTTGAGACTGAGTTTAGATATTTTGATAAACGTCAAAAATTGTACCTTACTCCTTCGCCCGAGTTATTTTTAAAAAGGCTGCTCGCATATGGCGTAGGTGATTGTTATTTCTTGGGAAAATCATATCGCAACGGGGAAGAATCATCTAAACACTCTCCAGAATTCGTGATGCTTGAGTTTTATAAAGTCGAAGCAGACTATATGGATGTGGCAGATGTAACATTGAAATTACTGCAACATATTGCAAAAAAGTTATTTGGTACGTTGGAATTTGTGTATCAAGGAAAGAAAATTAATGTAACAAAATGGGAGAAATACAGCGTTGCAGAAGCCTTTGAGAAGTATTGTGGAATTCCGATCAATAAATTTGTTGATCGACAAGAGTTTATTCAGGAAGCTAAAAAGAAAGGCTACAAAATCGACGGTTTTAGTTATGAAGACATTTTTTCACAGGTATATGTGCAGGAGGTCGAACATCATCTGGGTCAAAATGGTTCCCCAACACTACTTTATGATTACCCGATTGAATTTGCTGCTATGGCTAAATCCAACTCTGACGGTAAAACATCGCAGAGATTTGAATTTTATATTTCAGGTATCGAACTTGGCGATTGTTATAGCGAGATGACTGATGCAAAGGAACAAAAAAAGAGATTTGAAGAGGAGACAAAAAAAAGGCTAGACGCAGGGAAAATTAATCATGTTGTGGATAATGAATTTATTGAAGTTTTGGAGCAGGGATTGCCTAGATGTTCAGGCATTGCTATAGGTTTCGAAAGACTAGCTATGATTTTTGCGGATAAAACTGCGATTGATGACATTAAGCTTCTATCTGTCAGATAAGTTTTGCTATAATTAGTACTCTTATGGCCACTAATGCAGGTAATTTAAAAAAAGGTGACTTTGTGCACTATCAAGGTGATATTTGGCAGGTGCAAAAGGCGGAATTTTATTCTCCAGGAAAAGGTTCTGCACTCATGAAGAGCCGTTTAAAAAATATTTCTTCCGGTAAAAATGTCGATTACACCTATAAATCAAACGAGATGGTTGATACAGTAGATGTGGCCAGTATCGAACTCCAGTACTTATATAAAGACGGTGAGCACCTCTATTTTATGGATGAACGAACATACAATCAATATCAAGTGCCTCTGGATATGGTGGGAGATGTGGCTAATTTTTTAAAAGAAGGTACTAAACATTTTGTCTATATTTATGATGACAAACCGTTGTCGGTGAGACCACCTGCATCTGTCAGACTCCAAGTTGTGGAAACTGAGGAAGCGGCCAAAGGCGATACTGTGTCAGGAGCTAAAAAACCTGCTAAACTTGAAACAGGCGTTACAATAATGGTTCCTCTCTTCGTCAAAAAGGGCGATGTCATAACGGTCAATCCCGAAACAGGAGCCTACGGAGAGCGTGTTAAACAGTAATCTTTATGACAACAGTCGGCAAGCTTCTCAGGGACGAGAGACTAAAACAAAATCTTACATTAAAACAAGTAGAAAAAGCCTTGCGGGTGCGCGAGAAATTTATTGTGGCTCTTGAGGAAGACAATTGGAACGTTTTCTCTTCCAAAGTTTATATCACAGGTTTGATCACCAACTATTCAAGACTGCTTGGTGTAAACAATCAAAAAATGCTCCTTTTTTTTCGCAGAGACTATGCTAAAAAAGAAGACGTTAGATTTAAGAGCCGTACATCTTCAAAATATTTAGCCTCTCCTACTCGACGGATAGCTATGGGGGCTTTGATGAGTGTATTGTTTCTGTTTGTTTTGTATTTCACGTACCAGTTGAAATTATTTCTAGCTCCGCCTAAAACTGCGATAGTTGCGCCACAGCGGTCTACGTTTCGATCAGGTGAAAAAATTACTGTAACTGGTAAAACCGAGAAGGACGCTGCCATCACTATATTTGGTGAGCGAGTATATCAAGATAAAGATGGCACTTTTACGTATGATTTTCCGATTAAAGATGGGAAAAACGAGCTTATCATAGAAACTACTGGCGCCAACGGCCGCAAGTCGGTGATAAAAAGAGAATTTATGGGTACGTAATTATTCCAGATCTTGTTCTTCTTCTGACTCGAGATGGCCAAATTCCTTGATCGACTTAGCATTGAGCGGTGAGTATACTTCTTTAAACGCCAGTCTCTTGGCTTCGGTAATCACTTTATCCTGACCAGGTACATTGCGGATTTCACCCAATAGTCCGACCTCACCTACGAAGACAGATTTGGGCGGCATAGGAAAATTACGTACCGATGAGATGAGTGAGGCAACAATTCCCAGATCTGCGGCCGGGGATTTGACGTCGACTCCACCGATCACATTGACGTAAATATCATATTTATCAAGAGGCAGCTTAATGTGTTTGCGGATTACTGCCAGGAGTAATAAAACCTTATTGTAATCCACTCCGCGTACTACTCTGCGGGGCATCGCCATCATAGTAGGTGAGGCGAGTGTTTGGATCTCAAAAAACAAAGGTCGTTTGCCCTCGATGACGCCAACAATCGCTCGACCTGGCACATTATCCTGATGTGTTTCTAGAAATGCGGCCGGATTATCGACTTGTTGCAGACCCTTATTGTCCATTTCGAAGATTCCTATCTCATCAGTTGAGCCAAAGCGATTTTTTGAAGCTCTCAAAACTCTAAAATGCGAGACGCGTTCTCCTTCAAAACTGAGGACCGCATCCACCATATGTTCGACAGTTTTTGGGCCCGCAACTTCGCCTTCTTTGGTAACGTGGCCGACGATGATGATAGCCACTCTTTGGCTTTTGGCCAGATTGATCAACTTGGCAGTTGACGTACGAAGTTGCGTAACATTACCAGGCGCAGCATCTTCATCTTTGCTGTACACAGTCTGGATGGAGTCGATAACCAGCGCGTCGATTTTACCTTTTAGCTCATCTTCAACGCCTGCGGCAATTCCCTCGACTTGCAAATCAGATGAAAAAGAAAAATTATCAAGATTAATTCCAAGTCTTTCGGCTCGATCTTTGACTTGTTCAGGACCTTCTTCGCCTGAAATATAAAGAGTTTTTAATTTTTGCAAAGCTTGAAGAAGAAGAGTAGATTTACCTACACCTGGTTCTCCAGTTAACAAAATAACTTCCCCAGGTACAATTCCTCCACCAAGCACACGATCGACTTCAAACATTCCTGTCGGATGTCGTCTCTTCTCAGGTGTGGCGACTTTTTTTAGACTGGTAACCGAGATTTTTTTAACAGACTCTTTTTTGCGGCTCGTAGTTTTTCCTTCAGTGTTGAATTCTTTAAACGTATTAAATTCTCCACAGCTTGGACACTTACCAAGCCAAGATTCAGTACCATACCCACAGTTTGCACAGACAAAAGTTGCCATAGTTTACATTTTTTCTACTGTTTGAATACCCAAGAGCCGTAAACCTTCTTTTACTACACCAGCCGTTTTGCGAGTTAGCAAAAGTCGCAGAGCCTTTATGTCTCCTTCGGCTTTGAGGATCTGATGTTTCTGGTAAAAAAAGTTATACTTTTGGGCCAGATCAAACAGGTAATTTGCAATAAGATGAGGAGAATAACTAGTCGCTGCTTTCGTAACCACCTCAGGCAGCCGATAGAGCAAACGGATTAATATATCCTCCTCGGGTGAAATAACAGGAACCTTTTCTATTGTAGTCGATGAGCCTGATTTTGCAAGCACAGATTGACACCTTACATAAGTATACAGAAGATACGGACCCGAGTCACCTTCACGATTAATGCTTGTTTCAACATCGAAGGCAATATTTGAAAAAGCATCTGATTTGAGAAATGAATACTTGATTGCAGCGTAGGCAACCTTTTCTACTAATGTATCGTCAGTAATTTCAAAAGCAGATTTAATTTTATGTTTAACTTCCTCAATAAGCGAAATGGCATCGACGATGACTCCGGTGCGAGAAGACATCTTGCCGCTGGTAAGATTGATCATGCCGAAGCCGATATGGTCGAGTTTGCCTTTTAACTCAGGAAATACGAGTTCAGCCGCTTTCATGACCACTTTCTGGTACTCACTTTGCTCGTTAGCAATGGAAACAATCGACGTATCAAACGGGAATTCTTTCTTTTTTAGTGCATAAAGACCAATGTCTTTTGCCTCATACGTCGGGAGTCCAATGGTATTGATAAAAACTCTCGTATGAAGTCCGTATTTTTCTCCTTTAAAAATTACTGCGCCATCGCTGTCCTCAAAAACTTTGCCAATATTCTCTTCGACTAATTTTTTTCCAAGAGGCCCAGTTTCTGTCTCGTAAAACCAGCGATCATATTTGATTCCCAGCGATTCCTCAAGCGACTTTAAATACGTAATATTTGCATCACGCGTTTCTTGCCAAATTGGAGTAATTGAGGGATCATTTTCGTATAATTTTTTATTGAGGTCCTGAATCTTATTTTTTTCATCAGCATCTTCTTCGTACAATTTCGAGCCTTCCTGGTAACATTTCTGCAAATATTGCACTTGTTCTTCAAGAGATTTTTGTTTGACTTTTTCCCATTCAGACGGTTTCAACTGAGATAAACATTTGGCAACATGCAGACCAATATCACCCTGATAGTTTGCGCGAAAGATATGATTGCCTTCAAATTCCAAAATTCGTGCCAATGACTCCCCGTAAATATAAGAAAATAAATGTCCGATATGAGGCAGTTTATGGGTATTGGGTTGGCCGTATTCGAGAAGAATTTTTTTACCTTTTTTTGGGGTGGATTGTGCATCTTTTTTTAACTCATCGATCAACATTTTTTTAGTTAACCAAATATTGATAAAACCAGCACCAGCCACTTCCACTTTTTCAACTACTTCGTCTTTTTTGATCAATTCGGCTATTTGTTGAGCTAAATCACGAGGATTTTTACTTGTCTTTTTTGCAAGTTGCAAGGCGATAGGTGTTGTGTAGTCGCCGAAGTCAGGATTGGTCGGATGATCGAGAACAAACTCTTTGACGTCAATTTGTAAAGCAGTGAGCGCCTTTCTGATCTTCTCTTGCAGGAGATCTTTCATCATAGGAGATATGATAGCACAAATTTAGCCTTTCTGGAAGGCCGCCTCGTTGCGGCGCAGTGCTTTTTCTTTCTCGGAAGGAGTAAGTTGAGCCTTTTTGAGAGCTTTTTCGACTATTTCCATGGTGTCATCATAAGTTTTTTGATTCACTGGGTAAGGTATGCCATCCTTACCGCCAAAGGCATATGAGTAACGAACTGGATCTTCGTAAGAGGGCGCAGCGCCTGTTATGACTTCAGATACTAGAGTAAGTGCGCGCATAGTCTTGGGTCCGACATCTTTTGTCATAAGGATATCTTCATATTTCTCAACCGATTTCTCAAGGACATTGTTGAGTGCTTTTTCCAGCCGTTTATTTTCAAACAGGTCAAAGACCTCACTTTTCGTCGAAAATTTTTCTTTTAAAATCGGGTGATAATGGAAATCTTCGTTGGATAAATCAAGAAGTGATAATTGCATTCCATCAGACAATCTTTTAATCCGTTTTATTTCGTAAAACATTTCTTTTTTCTCTTTCACAAGGTGCATGGTGCCAGATCGATTGTCCAAACTTTTTGTATCAACTAAATTGAGAACTTTGGGTATTACCACTTCGCTTTGTATACCTTGATGAGGTTCGATGGTGGGATCTTTTACTTTGTCTGAATACCAGTGGTAGCGACGAGCCCGACCAACTTCGGTATTCATCCCTTGCTGAATGACAGTCCAATGGCCCGATCGAGTAAACATAAAATTATGGTGATAGAGTTGGAATCCATCTTGTACTAATGCAGAATCAACCTTGGCAGTTAATTTTGATAAATACGAGAATTTTGTAGCGGTATCATAATTGATATTGGCTCTTTCTCCAAGCCACATAATTTGCTCAGGAGTTTTTTTGGATGTTTTGCCTTTTCCACCGGCAAGATAAACACCTAAGTGAGATTCCTGTCCACGAATCGCTTCTTTTAAAGCGCCCATGGTCGTCGTCGTTAATCCCGAAGCATTCCAGTCGAAAGCAAGTACAGATCCAAATGACTGAAACCACACCGGATCACTCATACGCTTCACAAATTCATCGGCGCCGTAGTGATCGACAATTGCGACAGTAATAATTCTTGCCAACTTCACCATACGTTCAAACAACCAAGGAGGTACTTTACCGTAATCAAGAGTAAATGTAGCGATGCCTTTGTGCATATATTAATTTTAGCAAAAAATATGGGCAGTAAACGATCGTTTATGTAAAGTATTTCAATATTGAAGGATATACCGCAATTTGATATTATCTGCAAGAAATGAACAACGAATACTTTCCTAGAGAAATTCTTAATCCTCAGCCGATAACAACAGTGATTTATGATTTTGATGGATTATTGTTTGATACCGAGGTACTGTGGTTTGGTTCATATCAAGAAGTATGCTTAATGTATGGCATTGAGTTAGTCGACGAAATGCATAGTGAGTTAGTGGGGAGAAGTGGTATAACAAAATTCCTCATAGAAAAATATAAAATTAGCGAAGAAATTCCTATTTTTGGCGGTAAAGTTAGTGAAGTTTTTCAACGAAGATCAAGCGAGGGTGTTACGCCAATGCCTGGTGCTTTTGATTTAATTTCTTCTTTTGAGCCATTTTTTGATCAAGCTATTGGTTCATCATCCAATACACTGTGGCTGGAAGAAATGACCAAAAAACACGGTATCCGAGATTTTTTTAAAACGATTATCGGTGGAGATCAGGTCAGACGTCGTAAACCAGCTCCAGATACTTATCTTGAAGTTGCACAAAGGTTACATGTTGACCCTCAACAGTGTGTCGTTTTTGAAGATTCCATACGAGGTATTCAAGCTGCTAAAGCTGCGGGTATGCGCTGTGTTGCAATCCCAAACCCAGTACTCGCCGGAGAAGATTTTTCGATAGCCGATGAACAATTGAGTAGTTTACTTGAGGTTAACTTAGATACTTTGTCACAACTTAAATATAGAGTCGGTTAAGGAGTCGGCTCTACTTTGGTAGCATACTGAGAATATACCCAGCCCGATTTGTTAGTATCGAAACGGATTTTATACCAGCCGTCGCTTTCTTCGAGGAATTCATACGTTTCTCCTGGTTTAACTTGAATTACTTCTTCGGCAGATATCGATGGCTCGCTACGGACTCTGAGGAAACCAGTCGGAGTATCTTTAATCAAAATGGTGGTTTTTTTTGTGGTAGCACTTTTGGTTGCCTCGCCTTTGACATCTGGTGTGATTGATAATTTCGGAGAAGGGGAGGCAACTTTGGGCGCAGACGATGCATCAAGCGCCAGTTTAAATTGTGCATTGACACGATATCCTGACGTAACGTTGACTTTTTGAGTTCGGCGGAAAAAACCCGGCATAAAAACCGATAATTCATGATCACCCTTGAGAACATCAGCTAGTATCAGCGGCGCGACACCCTTTTCATCGTTATCTAAGTAGACGATTGCTCCAGTGGGCTCGGTTTCGACATAGATCTCGCCTACAGTATCATTTTTGGGTTTTTTGTCCATTTTGGTAATCGTAAATATTTCTCCAGCCGAGGTTATATCGGAGTTGCCGAGTTCTCTATTGACATACGTCAAGGCATTTTTGTAAATATTTATTTTTCCTTGCCATGAAGCAGTATCGGTCGCGCCTTTATCGGGAATAAGTTTGATTAAGTATTCACCGACTTTATATTTATTTTCATATGGCGTACTGCTTACTGGGACATTATCTATAAATACCTCGGTTGCTGGCGAAGAGATGATTTTGAGTTTCCCGAAAGTATTTTCTTTGTCAAGAATAAAAAATTTAGAGCCGATAAATCCGCCAAAAATTAAAAGGAGTAAAAATAGCAACAGCAGCTTAGTTTTCATCGAGTATTCTCTATCCTATTCTAAAAAATTAGACCGTTAAATTCAACCGAATTACCGCTTTGGCTTCCAAATGACTCGATTATACAGAAGATAGGAGTAGGGAATTACAACAAATACGATCACGATAATTTTATATACATACCACCATTGCACACCAAAAATTTCACTGCAGAAATGCACAGTTAAAGTTTGAATAATAATTGATCCAGATGCCACTAAGTTAAATTTGAGGAAATTTGGCAAATAAGAACTCATAGAGTTATCAAGTTTCTTATGTGAAAAACTCCAGTAATTATTTAAGAAAAAGTTAGAAATAATTGCCGATTCAGTGCTGATTAACGTGGCCAACCAAACTGCAGTTTGCACTCTTTCAATCAAGATATATGATATTGCAAAATCTAAGATGAAGCCAATACCGCCAACGATGGCAAATTTAATAAATGATGAATTGGTGAGGATATACCACAGAGTTTGGAAGGTGGTTTGGGCAGAATTAATCTTAGATTTACCTGCGACACGGTCGACAAATTGGATAGGAATTTGAGTAATATTGGCATGCTTTTTGATGGCAAAATCAAGGAATGCTATCTGGAATATGTAGCCAGAGTAATTTTTGATATGGTCATTGGCATCCTTTACAAGCCACGAGCGAATTGCCCGATAGCCATTGGTCCACTCGCTCATACGTAATTTCATAAACCCAAGCCGAGCAATCCAATTGGCAGAGATTGATAAAATTTTACGCTGAATCGGCCAATTAGCAGGAATCGATCCGCCTTTCATGTAGCGTGAACCAATCACTAAGTCGGCTCCTTGCTCAATGGCATGCAAAAATTTGGGAATTTCTTTGGGGTCGTGGGAAAGATCGGCGTCCATCTCAAAAACCACAAACGCTTTTCTTTCATTGATAGCATAGTCAAATCCTTTTAAATAGGCTTTTCCCAGGCCATCCTTACCCATGGATACCAAATATAAATCTTTGTATTTTTTCTGCAGTTTTTTTACAATTTCGGGAGTTTTGTCGGGTGATTTGCTATCAACAACCACTATCTCAGTTTCCCAATTATCGATTTTTTTATAAACAGAAAAAATTTCATCGATGACTTTCTCGATATTTCCTGCTTCGTTATACGTGGGTAAAACTACAACGGCTTTTTTCATACAGATTTAAAATATTCGATGGTATGTTTTAAACCTTCATCAAATGATACTACAGGTTCCCATTCTAGCAATTTTTTGGCTTTTGAGATATCGGGTTTACGTTTTTTGGGATCATCAAGACCGATTGATTGATTGACAATTTCAGATGTGCTCCCAATAGCTTGTTTGATTATTTTCGCAAGATCCATCATGGTTTGTTCGTGTGGGTTACCCAGATTAATAACTTCTCCATTTATACTATCATATGTACCTAATCGATATAATCCTTCCACCAGATCCGAGACATAACAAAATGAGCGCGTTTGATTGCCGTCGCCATAAATAGTTAGCGGTGTATTCTGCAGAGCTTGGACTATAAAATTGGAGACCACTCGACCATCATTTTTTTCCATGTTTGGTCCATAGGTATTAAAAATTCTAGCTATACGATAATCAAGTCCGTATTTTTTCCCGTAAGTTACGATAAGACTTTCTGCAAATCGTTTGCCTTCGTCATAACATGAGCGCGGGCCCAATGTATTCACATTACCGAAATAATCTTCTTTTTGGGGATGAACAAGGGGATCGCCATACACCTCAGACGTTGATGAAAAAACAAGTCGTTTACTCCCAGATTTTTGCATAAATTCAAGCACGCGGTACGTACCTAAGGCATTGGTCATCATAGTTTCGACTGAATGTTTTTTGTACTGAATGGGCGAAGCAGGTGAAGCTAAATGAAAAATGATGTCAAACTGTCCTAAATCTGTGAAATCGTATTTGGTGATATCTGCTTCAATAAAACGAATAAGTTTTTTATCAAGTAATTCTTGAATATTTTCTTTACGACCTGTAAGAAGATTGTCGATAACAGTCACTTCATGTCCTGCTTGATGACAAAACTTGGTGAGGTGTGAGCCAATAAATCCTGCGCCGCCTGTAATGAGAGTTTTCATGGTGTAGAAAGAATGGTATGTGATTGTAATTTACGGCCTGTGGAAATATATGTGAAACCGAGATTTTTCATTTTTTCTGGCGAGTAAACATTGCGGCCATCGATGACAAGAGGCTTTTTGAGAAGTGATTTAACTTTATTGAGATCGGCTTCTTTAAATTCATTCCATTCGGTAAGTATCACTAAGCCATCGACGCCGTCAACCACGTCATATGGATTGCCGCAATAGGTAATGGTCGGAAATTTTTTCTTAAAATTATTCATGGCTTCGGGGTCGTACGCTTTTATGGTAAATCCTTTTTTGAGAAGTTCATCTATGACATATAAAGCTGGAGCTTCGCGGATATCATCGGTTTCTGGTTTGAATGCAAGTCCCCAAATACCGATGTTTTTACCAGGAATTTGTGAAATAATTTTCTCAGTGATATTGCGACGAGCATGAAGATTTACTTCCTCAACTGCTTCAAGAAAAGACATATCGACTCCGTAGCTTATGCCAATTTGAGTCAGCGCTTTAACGTCTTTGGGGAAACAGCTGCCGCCATATCCGACGCCTGGGTCAAGAAACTTTCTACCAATGCGATCGTCTAGTCCAACACCATCCATAACCTCATCAACATCCGCGCCAGATTTTTCACACAAGAATGAGATGAGATTGGCAAATGAAATTTTTGTTGCCAGAAGAGAATTGGCAGCATATTTGATAACTTCGGCTGACTCAATACCCACGATTACTCGTTCGCCATCGATCGGTTTATGAAGTTCAAGCAACGTATCAATTGCTTTTTGACTATCTGACCCGATGACTATGCGGTCGGGATGAAATGTATCATGCAAGGCAGTTCCTTCGCGTAAAAACTCAGGGCATGAGGCGATATCAACTTGCGCTCCTTCTGGTTTGACTTTATTTAATTCTGCCAAAACTTTCCGATTAGTACCGACTGGAACTGTACTTTTGCATGAAACTACTGTATAGCCATTTTTGAGATTTTTGCCAATATCGTCGATGACCTGAAAAACTGTGGTTAGGTCGGCATGTCCGCTGGTTTGGGGAGGAGTTCCAACACCGATAAAAACAATATCCGATGCAGGTATTGCCTCATCGTATTTATCCGTAAAATGGAGGAGATTCCTCTTAAGATTATTTTCGAGGAGCTCTTTTAAACCTGGTTCATAAATGATCGGGTCTCCTTTTCGCAATCGGTCAAGCTTCTCAGGTGTATGACCAACGACCCAGACTGTGTTGCCAAAATCTGCAAAAACACAAGCAGTCACAAGACCGACATATCCGTGCCCAATAACTGTGATTGTCATAAGGTTACATCATATAAAAAAAGGGGTAAAAAAACAAGGTTAAGCAGCACTGAGTATTTTTTTGATAGCATGAAGACCTTCCTCAAACGTTTTCATTTTATAAAAGGTATTTTTTGTGCTTTTAACTTCGGCAAATTGAGGTCGTTTGGCTTTGCCTCTAAAGTATGTTTCATAGGTAGTTTTATGTACTAAAAAAGAGTCGAGCTGGAAGACCTTGGCAATAAGGCGGGCTGCATCGTATGGTGAAAGGCTATCCCCACCAACTAAGTGAAATGTTTCTGGTGAAAAATTGTTGATTAAGTATTTGAGCGCGAACGAAAAATCATATATAAAAGTAGGCGTAATAATAGAGTCTGTAATACCTTGAATTAGTTGATGCTGTTGGAGTCGAGCTCTAATCGATCTCACGAAATCTTTTTTTTCAACAAAGTGAGCGCGATATGGATATTCTAGACGTATAATCATACCATCGGCACCGACAATTTTCTCTCCTTCATACTTGGTTTGACCGTAATAACCAATTGGGTTTGGTTGGCTACTTTCAACATAAGGCGGTTGAGTGCCGTCAAAGACAAAGCCAGTTGAGATATAGATAAATTTTTTATTTTTTTCTTGAGTCATTTCCAAAACATTGCGCGTACCTTCGACATTGATTTTGTACGCTAACTCTCTCTCAGTTTCTGCACCATCGACGTTGGTGTAAGCTGCCAAATGCAGGAAAATATCATAATCTAGATCTTTCAATGCATTTTGTACTGCAACTTTATCGGTGATGTCGAGATCTTCTTGTGATAAATGAATGAAATGGAAGTCCTTGCCCAATAATTCTACTATGCGGGAGCCGACCAGTCCACGCGATCCAGTTGCTGCAATTTTTAGCATGGTTATGAGTACTGTTTTTTATAATACTTTTGATACTCTCCTGATTTGACTCGTTGCCACCAATCTTGATTATTCATGTACCAATCTACTGTGAGTTTGAGTGCAGCATCAAAATTATGAGCTGGCTGCCAGCCTAAAGTTTTTTTGATTTTTGACCAATCTATAGCATATCTGCGGTCATGACCAGGGCGATCTTTGACATGTTCAATCATATCCTCATTTTTTCCCATAATTTTTAGAATTTTTTTCACGATTTCGATATTGGAAATATCTTCGGTTAAACCGCCAATGCAATATGTTTCTCCCGCCTGGCCTTTAGTTAAAATTGCATCTATTGCGCTACAGTGGTCTTCGACATAGAGCCAATCGCGTACATACAAGCCATCGCCATACACAGGTACTTTTTTACCTTCTATAATATTGGTGACCGCAAGAGGAATTAATTTTTCCGGGAACATAAAAGGGCCGAAGTTGTTGGAACAATTTGAAATAGTGATTGGCAAGTTATATGTGTGGTAAAAAGCGCGTACTATATGGTCAGATCCGGCTTTGGAGGCAGAATATGGACTGCGCGGATTATAAGGGGTATTTTCGTCAAATTTTTCGGCAGTATGTAACTCGAGAGCGCCAAATACTTCATCGGTTGATATATGGTGAAATCGTTTGACACCGTGTTTTAAAGCAGCGTTTAATAAAACTCCTGTACCGACAACATTAGTCTGTAAAAAAGGCGAGGGATCCATGATTGAGCGGTCGACATGTGACTCGGCTGCAAAGTGAACCACAGCATCAATTCCGTTCATTGCTTTATTCACTGCACCTGCATCACAAATATCAGCATGTATGAACGAGTAATGAGGATTTTGTTCGATATTTTTTAAAGTTTCGAGATTGCCTGCATAAGTGAGTTTATCGAGATTAACAACATCGTCTTCGGGATGCTGTTTTAGCCAGTAATGTACGAAGTTTGAACCAATGAATCCAGCTCCGCCTGTAATCAGAAGTTTCATAAGAGATATTGTACACTAATTCCTCACTAAATGAGGTTTGTTGATGAGCGCGTCAAGCTGTTCCCAGCGCTTCTTTTTTATATTAGGCGGAACATTGTCGTCAAGTACTTTTGTCGCGGCTGTCATCGGGCGCTCGGAATAACGAGCAATGTAGGCCCACGAGTAGCCGACTTTTTTGACAAACTTGACTGTATTTTTAAATTCTTCAGTGGTTTCTCCGCAAAAGCCGACAATAATATCTGTCGTAAATTTGATATCAGGTACTTTGGAACGCAACTTTTGAATAATATCTAGATACTCCTCGGTTGTATACCACCTGTTCATCCTGCGTAAAACTGTATTGTCACCTGCCTGAACAGGTAAATGAATTTGTCTAGTAATATTTTTATTTCGTGCGATAACATTGATTAATTCATCTGAAAAATCCCAGGGGTTTGATGAAATAAAATCAACTTTTTCAAAACCCATTTTGGCTACTTCATCAAGCAAAAAAGGAAATAACGTGGGAATTCGTTGCCGACCGAGATGTTTTACGTACACAGGTTGAATGGTTTTACCGCCGAGAGTAAATTTTCGTACCTCAGGTTTTTTCTCGAAATAAGTTTTGTCGATATCGCGCATCACTTGGATATTTTTTTCGCCTAAAACTAAATCAGCTCCGTAGGAGTTAACGTTTTGGCCAAGCAATGTAATATTTTTATAACCCTGTTTTTTTAATTCTTTGCATTCGGCAATAATGTCTTCATACGGTCGACTGATTTCGCGTCCTCTGGTAAATGGAACAACGCAGAAGGTACAGAAATTATTACAACCATTGGAGATTGGCACCCAAGCATTGATTTTATCTATGCGAATTGGTGTATGATTAAAACCAACTTCCTCAATGGGCATAAATTCATCTACCTCTGGCATAATTCTGCGTAAACGTTGCAAATATTTACCCGTTTTATCACGAAAGGCTATACCTACCATACACCCGGTAACGATGATTTTGTATACCTGACCTTGCTTAATTTTTTGTTCTTTGATTTTGGCGAGATTTTCGACTAAACCGTAGACTCTGTTTTCTGCAGACTGGCGCACCATACAAGTATTAATCACGATGTAATTGCTATTTTTGTACGATGTGCCTTGCTCGATGCCGCGTGATTTAAAAGCAGAGGCAACTCGTTCTGAGTCGGCCACATTTTGCTGACAACCAAAGGTCTTAATGTAGAATTTCATGTCTATATTTTATCAGATCGTAGTTTTCTTAATTTTCTCAATAATAAGCATAAATGAAAGTAAAATTACAGCGATTGCAGCAAAGGCGAGAATTTTTTCGATACCTTTCAGAAATAAACTTGATATGCCAAGCATGAGAGATACCAGCCAATAAAAAACAGCAATGCGCCGTTTTCCCCAGCCGATTTCCAGCAGTCGATGATGAAGGTGTCCCCAATCGGCTTTGAAAGGTGACTTATGTCTGATGAGTCGGCGCACAATCGTATAACAAGCATCAATCATGGGAACAGCTAAAATGAGCACTGCTGTACCCAATTTACCAAATGACAATATTGATAATATACCCAGTAAAAAACCTGCTAGTGCACCGCCGCCATATCCGGGCATAATTTTTTGAGGATAAAAATTAAAAGGCAAAAATCCCAAGTATGAGCCCGCAACAATAAAAGAAAAAAGTACCACAGTTTGAGCGCTTATGTCATGACCTGTGAATCGTTGAGCAAGCAAGCCCAAGAAAAAGGCTGTGATGGCCACAAAACCAGGTAATTGCCCATCAACGCCTTTACTCCAGTTGACCATATTCATAATCCACGAGAGCCAAAGAGCCGCTAAAATATCTGCAAAAAGCAGGACTCCGTGTTGACCCCACAAGTCTATCGTGAAAATCCACTGGTCAAGCCGTATCACTCCACCAAAAGGGTTGGAAACAAAGGGAATTCCCAGACCAAACCCGATAACGAGCGCTGAGATGAAAAGGTTGGCCACAAACCTAAAATAAGGCGATAAATCATAATAATCATCAAGCAATCCGATAACAACAAGTAAAAAACTGGAGAAAATAATCCCCAATAATATCTTGTTCATTGGCAGAAAAAGGAGTATGCAGATAACCAAAGTTAGAAAGATAGGTACTCCGCCTGCTCGAGGAATAATACCCGTATGGGTATGCGCCGGATGTTTTCTTTTATTAATGTCAGTAATAAGTTTGAGTTTTTTAGCAAGCACGATCGTAGGTATCGTTAGGAGAAAAGAGGAAATGGTGGAGAAAATCAGCACCCAAATAGCCATTTAGGATATGAAAAATAGTTGTTTTAAAAAAAATAGCGTTGCGACAATAATCAAAAACCAGTTGAGCGCTTGAAAAATATATCTGACCAGCTCTTGTGGAAAGAAAAGTTTATTGTACAGATACAAATTGAAAAAAAAGAAGATATTCATGAGGAGCGGAATAAGAAATATAAACCAGGTATCGGCCAGTTGTTCCTCGCCCCAAATACGGGAATAAAAAAGCGGTATTTGCGGCGGCAGATGCGAATATGTCAATGCGAATGCGCCAATCATCGCCAAGTCAGAAACAATAAGTGCAGTGAGCATTGACTATATTATACTTAATGTCAGACTAGATGTATGTTTTTTTGATGGGAAACTGGGTGCAGAGAGTTTTAACTTTCTTTTTAATGTCTTTGATAATTGGAGTTGAGTCGATAATTTGTTGTCTGACTGCGCGTTTTCTTTCTTCCTCAGAGGTAGTACCCATTTTTTGTTTCGTTTGACTTACTGCTTCGATGATTTGAGTAATCCAATTTGCGATTTGTTTCATCTGTTTTTCTTTCATGCCGCGTGAAGTCAAGCCAGGCGTGCCGAGTCGTATGCCAGATGGGAAAAAAGGTGGGTTAGGATCATGAGGCACGCCGTTTCGGTTAAGGACAATATTGGCCGCTTCGCATGCCTCAGCGGCAGTATTGCCGAGAATTTTTTTATTTTGAAGATCAATTAATATAAGATGTGAATCTGTACCTCCAGTAACAAGTTTAAGACCATTTTTCTTCAACTCATCGGCCAGCGCTTGAGCATTCTTCAAAATTTGGGCGGCGTAGCTTTTGAATTTGGTAGATGAATCCTCTTTAAGTGCAACTCCAATGCCGGCAATATTATTAAAGTGCGGCCCACCTTGAATTCCGGGAATGATCGCTTTATCTATTTTTTTGGCTAAATCTGGATCTTTTTTAAGACCTTTGTGAGTCGTTAGAATCATAGCTCCTCGTGGGCCGCGGAGAGTTTTATGGGTAGTTGTGGTAATGACATGAGCATATGGTGCAGGAGAAGGGTAGACGCCTGCAGCAATAAGTCCAGCGATATGAGAAATATCAGCCATCAGGTAGGCGCCAACTGAGTCGGCAATCTCGGCAAATTTTTTCCAGTCAAGGAGGCGCGCATAAGCAGTTGTGCTAGCAATAATAATTTTGGGCTTTTCTTTTTTGGCAAGCTGGGCAACTTTTTTATAATCGATGAGGCCGTTTTCGTCGACATCGTACTGCACGGCTTTGAAATATTTGCTGCTTGCATTAAATTGCGCGCCGTGGGTAAGATGTCCGCCAGATGCCAATGAAAGCCCCATGAGTTTATCTCCCGGGTTTAAGACAGCTGTGAAAACGGCAAAATTGGCCGGTGATCCAGATAATGGCTGGACATTGGCCGCGGCCACTCCAAACAGTTTCTTAGCTCGTTCAATCACTGTGCTTTCGATAACATCGATCACTTCATTGCCTTGATAGTAGCGGCGTTGCGGGTAGCCTTCGCCGTATTTATTCCCCAGCGACGAACCCATAGCTTCTTCAACTGCCGCCGAGGCAATATTTTCCGACGGAATCATCATGAGCGTTTCTGCTTGACGCTTCTCCTCTTTTTTGATGAGAGCGTATATTTCGGGATCAACTTTTTGAATGAATTTCATCGCTACTAGGGTACCACTGACAAAGATAAAAATCAATTGTACAATATAGATCACTTTGTATGGAAATCATTCAGGTGAAAATGTCTACTTTTAAAGCAGGCGAATCTTTAGAGAAATATCTTAAAAAAAATCTTCCACAAGTAAAAAATGGGGATATTATTTTAATTGCCTCAAAAATAGTAAGTTTATCTGAACAAAGAATTACAAAAGGTGAGATTAATAAAGACTTGATCAAAAGAGAAGCAACTGCCTATATTTCCACAAATAAAAGCTTCATTACTCTCAAAAATCATGCAATCCAAATCAATGCCGGAATTGATAAAACAAAAGAAGAGTTGATTTTACTTCCAGAAAACCCGCAGATAAGCGCTCAAACTATTTGGACTTCTTTAAAAAAAATATTTAATCTCGATAAACTTGGAGTGATTATCTGCGATAGCAGGAGTACGCCGATGAGACGAGGAGTTTCGACCTACAGCATAGGGTATTGGGGATTTGAACCTCTGCAAGATCAGGGAGAGTCAAAAGACTATACCGGCTGGACAGTAAATATTGTTGATGCTCTGGCCGCACTTGGATCTTTGTATCTTGGAGAATCATCTGAGCAAAAAACGCCCATCGCCATTCTCAGAAACATCAAAAATATTCACTTTACGGATAAGCCAAAAAATTCTTTATTCATCGATAAAAATATAGACATGTATAAACCACTTTTTAATAGATTTAAAAAAATTAGTTGAGAGTCTGGATATCGTAGCCATTTTCTCTGAAGATGAAGGCTTTGGCTGGGTACGAGGGCAGTCTTGATCTGATTCTATCTCGAGGAATCAGAGCTTTGCCGACAAAATCGGGAATATCTGCATAATTTTTGTTGTAAATATATACATTATCTGACTTGGCATAGTATAGGACTGTGAAGTAGTCAAGTTCGTTGGGTACATAAATGACATCATTTTTAGCCGCCAACGCAGTAATTTCGTGAATTGTTTTGGATACATTAGCTTTTTTCCTATATTTGATTTGCAGATTGTTGTAATGCAAAGTCAAAATTATCAATAATCCCAGAAGAATAATTTTGGTGGGTTTTTT
>CAYLXX010000017.1:15903-19154 GCA_964387955.1 uncultured Gammaproteobacteria bacterium | reverse complement strand
TAAGAAGAGTAATTTCGCGGTACAGCAGGCAGGCTTGTTTAATTTTTTTATTTTGTAGCTTCATAATGTAGGTATTATACTGCTTTTTTCAGAAGCTCAACGACTTCTGCATCGGTGACTTGGTCAAATTTTTTGTAAAAATTGCCGATTGCACCCAAGTGTTTTACCTGTATAAGGTATATAAATTCATCAACCAGATGTTCCAATTTTGCAGTTGTATCTGAGGCACAAACAGGTACCGCCAAAACTAATTTTTTTGCGCCTAACTTACGCAAGGCTTGAATTGCTGCGAAAACCGTGACACCGGTTGCAATGCCGTCATCAACAAGAATAATAGTTTTATTGGTCAAATTAGGAAGACGTCTCCCCTTGCGGTACAACTTAAGACGTCGTTTAAGCTCATTGCGCTCGGAATTGATTGAGAACTTTAAATCCTCTGGCAGTAAATCAGAATATCGCAGTATTTCCTGATCAAAATAAACTTCTCCGTTTTCGGCAATTGCGCCTATCCCCAACTCAGGATTATTTGGGTGCCCAATTTTTCTAACTAAAAAAACACTGAAAGGTATTTGGAGTTTTTTCCAAATTTGATAGCCGACTACTACCCCACCTCTTGGTAAGGCGAGAATTAGATTTCGTGAAGATTTAAATTTCCGTAAAAAAACCGCCAGCTGTTGGCCGGCGTCAACTCTATCTCGTAAGTGATATAAATGGAGTCCTTGTAGAAACTCCATACAATTAATGTTGTTCTAACTTGCGTGCTGGACAATCTTTTGCATGATATTTTCCAGTAGTGCCGCAGGTACAAAGAGTATCTTCGAGTTGCTGATTTTGGGCTTTGGTCATTTCATCGGCCGTGGCAATACTATCGACTGCGCCATACCCAGCAAAGCCCAACGCCCGGCCGACAGCCGAAGTTTCGGCCACTTCAAAAGGAGATTGTTTTTCAATCAATTTGGCAGGATTAGCCGCCGATATACCGGTAAATGTGCCTTTGGGAGTTTTGACAGTTGCGCGTATAACTACCTGGTCGGGAATTGGCAAAACTTCGGTGTTGATAGTAAGCTCTTTTGATTGTTCATGAGCTAACTGTAATCTTCCGGCAACCGTGATGTAATCTTTACCATGGATTTTGACTATATTTGCTGCATCGGCCATATATTGATATATAGTAGTGTGTCAAGATCAGAAAAAGACAAGAATAAAGTAAGAGTTACGCAAGATCTTAGGGAGCTTCGGCTGCGACTACTTCACGAGAAATATTTTTTATGCGTTGATCGATCTCGTTTTGGTCAAGCGGTTTATTGGCAAACGAGAATTCTTCTGGTTTCTCAAGAGCCTGTGTCTCCGAATTAAATATAGGTACATTAATACCGATTAAATTGAGATCGATATTTTTTTTGATATGCTCCTGAAATTGCTCGACTGACGTTGCCTCAGGTTTAAAAAGTGTGAGCCATTGGTAAAACGCATTTGAAGTGTAGGCAACATCTCGATAATCTGCCGCAGTGACTTGCTTGGGATCTGGTAATTCGCCTTTTTTGATGGTTAATCGGGATTTGATTTCAAATAGGGTCGCATGGATTTTGCCGGAAATTAACATCTGAGTTAGTTGTTGCATAGCTTCCTTTTCTTGTGGTTGGTAGCGTTCGATATCTTTGAGCGGGCGAGTGTTAAAAAAAATTTTCTCGTGGCTAAAAATTTCCTGTAGTTGTAAAAGATTTTTTTTAGCTGCTTCGTCATTGGGGTCACAATCAAATTCCACCAAGTCCGAACGAGCCGAGGCATCATAGGCGTACGATATCGACGGTTGGTCTTGAAGTTTATCAATAATGAATCTGTAATTGGGTGCTCTGAGCGCCAATTCGGCTTTGACTGGATCTTGGATAAGCTCTTTTTGCTGCTGCATCGATATCCGGTAGGTAGTTTCCATCTCGCGCACAACATCTCGATCAGGTGGAGGAGCCAGATCATGTCCAGTGAAATCTTGCAAAGCTGTAGCAATGTCAATAATACTTTCGGCTGCCTCTGGGTTGGATTCGCGCAAGGCAGCCATTAACGGGTGGTCGGTAATATTAGCAACACCAAACTCATCTCGGCCAGTGAAGGAGTGCTGGACAATTTTGTGGAACCATTCGCCTATTGTGAGTCTTATATCTTTGGTTCCTTTTTCGGTTTTTGTTTCTTCTTCCCTGGCCTTTTGCATTTGTGCAACAGTCGATTTTGTGACAGGTTTGGGATTTTGTATTGTCACATCGAGCTGATCATGCATCTCAAGCGGAGTTTCTTCTTTATCACGCTGATAATCTGCAAAATCATGTATCGGCGGTGCGTCGGGTCGTCGTCCAAAAATTCTCCTCATGGCTTCTGTTTTTTCTACAACATGTGGAGGTAACGGCGAGGCGTTGTGATAGCCGCCTGATTTTTCGGTAACAGTTGATGGAGTAAATTTAGCATGCAATTTATTAAGAATGGGAGTTAAGGGCTCTGAATCTGACATAGAGTAATATTACAAATCTTACTATAAAAAATGCAAGGAATCATTTGACAAACATGGAATTTTGAGTTATTTTATTATGATAAAGACAAAACATATGAGTGGTCCACGATTACGCAATTTTTTACCATTCCTGGCCGTCGGGGTGTTATTAGTACTCGTAAGTTCTGTTTTCTTGGTTTCCTCTCAACTTCAAAAAAGTGAGCTGTCTACTGAATCAACTCAAGCTGCGGCAATTGCAACCAATTTACCTCCTCTTCCAGCAGGATTGCCAAATACATTTGAGTTTGGACTATTCAATGAAACGATATCGACCATGCATCCGAATGTGCCTTACTATTGGCGTTATGGCTATATTGCCGGTTGGTCGACATCCAACGTCACAAGCTTTATTAATGCATCGTTAAGCCACAATCCGCCTTTTCACTCCGCCTTCTCTTATTATTGGATCTATGGCTCTTTGTCTAATTGTCCATTTGGTGATGGTAATGAAGAAGCCAAAATCAATAATGCGTCGTGTATGAATCAATATTACACAGATTTCAAGAACTTTATGGTTGCGACTCATAATGCAACTACACAACCGGTAGTGTATGTTTTTGAGCCAGACTTAGAAGGCGTCATGCAACAAGCTTCCACCAACGACAATGCCAATAATCAACCAGCCCAAGTTGCCAGCTCAGGCAATCCAGATGTTGTTGGGTACCCAAATACATATGCCGGTTTTCACCAGGCAATTGCTCATATAAGAGAT
>CAYLXX010000017.1:0-15803 GCA_964387955.1 uncultured Gammaproteobacteria bacterium | reverse complement strand
TGGGTACCCAAATACATATGCCGGTTTTCACCAGGCAATTGCTCATATAAGAGATCAGTATGCACCCAATGTGTTGCTTGCTTTGGATATTAGTATTTGGGGTACGGGAACTGATTTGACTATTTGTTTACGAAATGGTGGTTGTGATTGGCAGACGATTGCAAATCGTACGGCTACCTATTTCAATAGTTTTGGATCCGGGTTTAATATGGTATCATTCAGCCCGCTGGATCGAGATGCGGCGTATTATATGGTTTCATCTGGAAGCAATCGCTGGTGGTGGGATGATGATAGTCGCGAGCCAAAATTTTCCACAATGAAAAGCTGGCTGGGGAGCATTATTCAACAAACCAATAAACGTGCGATTATGTGGCAAGTACCTAATGGAAACAGACAATATCTGACCGAGAATAACACAGATGGTCATTATCAGGATAACCGCACGGAATATTTTTTAAATGCTAATAGTGGCCGTCAACATATTCAGGACTGGATAGATATTGGAGTCGTTGGGCTCATGTGGGGAGCGGGTGCAGGCGGTCAATCTCACTACTGGGATTCTAAAATAGACGGGATAACTAATCCAGGCACGATTTCCAATGGTAACCCTATGGGCATTGCAACATCGTTGACGTCAACTGTCTCAGATGATGACGGTGGATACATTCGACAAGGAGTTGGTACTTACTATACTCAAGGCGCACTACCCTTAACGCCAGGCAATACTACCCCAACGATTCCTGGACCAACTAATACACCTTTTCCGACACCCACCTCTGGTCCTACGCCGACTCAGTCACCTATTCAGACAATAGATTTTGACACAAATATTGGCGGACATACAGTTGAAGCACCACTTAATGGACAATATCCAACAAGTGTGATCGATTGGGGAACGAATTCCTGGTATCTTTCAGGTGCATATAACGTAGATAGTACAAATAGCGTGACATTTAATGGCGCTGGTGTTACTTCAGCTGTTCTTAACTTTGTCTCACCAAGAAAATTGGTCAGTATCAAAGCTTTTGGAAACTCTGGTACAACAGTCACTATCAACTGCCCAGATAATTCCAATAATCCAACGATTACTTCAACCACAATAGCCAATCAATGGAATGTCATAAATACCAACTGGTCACAGACTTGTTCTCAAGTGAGAATTCAAGCTGGCAATGGTTGGACAACTAATTTTGATGATATGGTAATAAGTACAACTATTATCCCGTCACCTACTTTACCAATAAGCACACCTACTCCAACCAGAACACCTACACCTCCAGTTCCAACTCCAACTCGTACACCAACACCAACTGGAGTTCAACAACCGACACCAACACCTACTTCAGCACCCAACACGAGTTGGACAGGTCAGTACTACAACAGCAAGACACCTGGTAATAGTTTGAGACTTACTCGAACTGATCCAGTCATTGACTTCAATTGGTCAGGTTCACCAGGTCCAAATGTGAGATCCAATAACTTCTCAGTCCGTTGGACAAAAACACAATTTTTCACAGGCGGAGTCTATACGATAACTACCAGACATGATGATGGCATGAGAATCTGGATTGATAACACCCAAGTTTATAACTACTGGTTTGATCAAGGAGCAGTCACCAGAACCACCTCAGTCAATATAGGTGCAGGTAACCACACTATTAAAGTAGAAATGTATGATTCCTACTTGAATGCAGTAGCCTACATGACTATCACTCCGTAAATTATCGTCGAGCCGTCGAAGTTTTTTTAGATGCTGAAATTTCTCCCATGTTGTGAGCCACAGATTTAAAGCTTAATGCTCCAGCTATTTCCAGAGCGCCTGCTATTATGCCATAGGCTCCTAATATCCACACATAGGTCAAGCCAGTTGTTGCGGGATAGCGGATAATCAGAAAACCGGCAATAATCCCCAAAATACCGATAATAATCGCCAAAAACCTCGCTCCAGGATCGTCAGTATCAGTAAACGCGGCAATGAGTGCAATAATACCTTGTATGATAAAAATTGCGCCTGTAATCAATATGAAAACAGCTGCAGTAACCAATGGCGACTTCATAAGATACACGCCGACTCCTACTTCAAGGATGCCCATCAGAATTTTAAGAAACCAACCGTGTCTGTGAGCGATGGTGCCGATTCCTGTAATAATATTAACTACGCCTGATATAAAAAGAAAAGCTGCGAAAATGAGCGACAACGTCACCAGAGTTAAATCAGGCCAGACTATTGCGGCAATGCCAAATAGTAGCAGTGCGAGTCCCTTAAGAAGCATCATCCACCAAACTTCATGTATATACCCCTTCATAGATCATCACCCCCTTCCACAGTGATGAAGACATACCTTAATGGTAGAGTAAAAAAACCTCACTCATCGTAATAGTTGGGTATATTATCTGTAAAAAAAATGTAAGAATTACAAGACTAAAGCAAGACCAATAATCACAAGCGGAGTTGCAATCATGACAATTTGTCCCGGGCCGATAAATCCTGCTCCCAAAAGCGACCCGACAGGAGTTGGAGTGGCAGTCGAACCAGAATTAGCAGAACCTGCGGAACCGCCAGAGTCTTGAGAAGTCGAGGAGCCAACTGACATACTCGGAGATATGACTATGGTTGGTGCTGAAGTATCGATGGGAACAGGGGTATCTGTACCCGAACCTACACCGATAATCTGCTTAGGAGTGGGAGTTGGTGTGTTGCAAAATGGATCACTTGATCTACTGCAGTCGGGCGTTGGTGTGGGAACTGCCTCTTGAGCCTTGGAGGTTTGCGCCGGTGGTCTGAGTGCAATGACGCTTAGTATAAACACAACCACTGCAGAAACAGCAATCAGGAATATTACCAGGGCTTTTAAAGAAAGTATTTTTTTCACTACATTTTAACTATAGCTTAAAATGAAAGTATTTTAATGATTATTTAAACATTATTTGTCTATCTCTGGCATGGAGTCGTCATCTTTTGAATAATAATATTCAAAAGAATCGTTGCCGTAGGATGCTTTAACGGGATTTGGGTCATCTGTCACTACGCAATTTTCGACAGGTTTATTGTCATTAGGCTTGTTAGGCTTGACGGGACAATTTCCAATATAAAACTTGTAGTGATAGCTGGGATCAGGGCTTGAGGAAGTTGGCTGTATAACCTTTGGTTTTGAGGGAGGGAAAAAAAACTCTTGTGCCGCTTCTTCTGCTTCGTTCAATAAGTTTACCATGCCTAAAGAATTGGTCTGAGGTCCAGTGTTAGGGCCGGTAGATGGAGATGAGGAGGAGGAATCGATCTTGCCAATAGAAAGATCAAGTAGACCTAAAAGTACGACACCGCTTATCAAATATTTCCTCAAACGTGGCATTGGTTCTCGCTCTTTCATATATACCTATAGTATACACTATTCGACCAAAAAACGCAATCCAATTGAGCTCAGAATAACCCCTTAAAGAAGTTTATTATTGTATCAAGCAGGCTTGGACTGGTAGTGGAGGTAGACGTCGATTGTGTAGGCGAAGAGGATAGTGACTCAAGGCCACCACAACAATACAATGTTCCTTGTCGTACACATGTCCCCGGGCAATTTGACTGACACAATTGTAAAGTGGCAAAGCAGCCAGGTGGGGCATGACTGATGATTGGAGTAGGCGTTGGTGTCGGAGTACTACTGTGGATAAAGCGGATACCAGATTGCGAAGCTCCCTGAACACTGATATTCATACAACCGGTTACGGGATTTATTGCTGGATAAGTACATGCGTATGGCCCCAAGTTTGCTGTGCCATGACACAAAGCATATGAACCATTTTGGATTCCATCAAAGATGAAAGCTCCGTCAACTCCTTGATAAGGAGCGGTCGTCACCATGACACTAGGTTGTGGCGGGTATGTGGGATATAATATTACTGCTCTTCCGTTCACTCCAGCACCTATATTTACATTGTTACACTGAATCGGTGTGGGTGATAATCCGATATTAAAGACTCTTCCGGCTACACGATAGGTAGGTATAGTAGGGGTGGGCGTAGGTGTAAAAGTTGGTGTCGGTGTCGGGGTTTTTGTTGGCTTAGGTGTGCTTGTAGCGGCTGGGCTACAGGTTTGGCAAAATCCCCCATTACACCAACCACCATTACAATCTGGATAACAATGACCTGGATCTCCGCCACAATTTGAGCATGTTTGACCAACATGACACTGAACTATAGTAATGTCTATGGTGGGAGTTAATCCTTGACCGTTATAGAAGCTATCAGAGACATCTCTTGTCGGTAAGTTCTCACCACAGTCAATAAATCTTTGAGGGCTAGTAAAATATACTTGTCCTGAATCTTGGCTATTTGGCAAACTATAATGAAATTGGTAGTTTCCTCGACCTGGGCACGGCACTTCGTATGTATGTGATTGGTTTAGATAAATTCTTTCGGTACCGGCTGGTGCTGTATTACCGATTCCACCTACACGCCCATAACCCAGTATTGTGATGTATTGATTTTCAATTGGATGAGTAGCGCTAGCATAATGAATTGGTAAGATTATAGCCTGAGGGTCATGTGTTGGTGTTGGAGGTCTACAAGAAGGACATAAAGTGGGAGAAGGAGGCACTATTTCATATGTTGGTCTTGATCCGCACAAGGTATCGGGTATATTTAGTGTCGACCCATTAAATGTTACTGCAAGAGTATTATGCGGTGATGAGACTGTTCTGTCACAATCTGTAGTGGCTGAATGAGGATGAGTGCTATCAATAAGTCCGGTAAATGGATCGGGGTAATTAATTCTATTATCTGAATAATTAATACGCTGGATATTTATTCCAGTAGAATGGTTGGTCAAAGTGTAGTTAATTTGTCTTAAATCTAAAAATAATAACTGCGCAGTACTATCAGTGAATAAACACTCTATTTCATTCCAATATACAGTTTTCTGCTGCCCGGTATTATAAGTAAATGTTGCTTGTATATTTACATGGTGATCATGCCATAAATCGCATTGATAACCCATGAGGTCAGTTCTATCGTGAGTACTATCTAAATGACTCGGGCTAGGTGTAAAAGATTGAGTCGCCACTCCTGGCTGAGTGAGGGTAACATTAGAAATATCTATATATGGGCTTCTATTTGGATCGGCTCCATAAAGAAATTGAAAATGTAGGTATAAAACAGCTGGAGAATCTGAAGATTTAGTTGGTGCTGGCGTACCGTTTGATACAACCTGAAACCATGGTTTAGTTTCTACGGTTAAATTTGACGCATCTATAATGAATGGTTCTAAAATATAACTTTTGTCCGTACCAGAACTTATTTCGGCTGCTTTTGATCTGTTAGAGTATGATTGTTTATTGGCGTTAGCCACATAAATTCCGATAGTCAAAATAGCGAGAAACACAAATAAGAAGATAGTACCAAAATATTTATTGCGGGGATTTAAGTCGAATTGTCTCATGAAACGTTATGTTAACGATAACTTAAATCATCAACAAAGTCAACTAATATTTATCAAAAAATCCCAAGTTTGACTCCATTTTGTAGATTTTATATAATTTTTATATATCAAAAAAGCTTACGTAGTTACTTTTCTAGTACTTCTTCTTAGCATTTTTCTTAATATTTTACTCGTCTCAAAGTTTATCTCCGAAAATCAAGGCAGTAAAGTACTGGGAACAACTTCAGAAGATTTGATAACTCAACCATTGCGGATTCAGGGAAACAAAGAGTACATAATAAAAAACATACCAGTCTCGGCCAATATTTTAAAAAATAAAAGCACACTGGTAGTTGATCTTGATTTACATGGTTTATGTGTTCTATCCGGTGATGCAGCTACTTTGTATTTTCAGCAGGCTGCGTCCAATAAGGAAAACAAAGTTATATTAGAAAAGTATATTGACAACTGTCGAGACGGTGTACAGACTGTGACGATACCATTAACCGAATTTAAAGGGCTTAATTCAAGTACACAAGTTACGTCACTTACAGCCAGTTTTTGGTATCCGACAAACTATACTGTCGATATTAATAAAATTTCTCTTTCAAACGATGTGCTTGGTGCTTCAACTTCGCGTGATACGCTAAGAAAACGTCACAGACTTTCTCCGACGCCTACTGCTCAGCCAACAACATCTCTTTCCCCTACTATAACTACAATACCTACGGTCACTCCAACACCAACTCGAGTCCCCATCCCTACACCCACTGCAATTGTACCACCTACACCAACAGGTGTACTCCATCAACCGTGGAATATACAGTCTGTGTCTTCGATGAAGGAAACAAAAGATAGAGTTTGTAATCAACGGTCTGCTAGTTTTATACAGCAATGGGTTAACGAAGCTGCCAACTTAGGTGTTAATTATATTGCTGTGGAGACGCCCTATGATAATCCTAGTTGCGGCAATGCAGTGGCCTACACTACAGCCTGGGTGCAGGCAATTCATGCACGGGGATTGCATGTTTGGCATCGGCACATGCCGCTTGCATTTGAAGGAATATATAATACTCCCAAAAATCCTAGTATCGATTATTTACAATTGATTTCCAGCTATATTAGAGCTAATCCCACTCTGTTTCAGGATGGTGATATTTTTACTCCGATTCCCGAGCCGCAAAACGGCGGTATACAAGGCATCACATACTGTTCAAATAGCATTTGCATTTTTCCAAGTGCCGCGGGTTTTAATCAATGGTTACGCAGCGCCATGACTACATCTGCAGGTGCGTTTCAACAGATTGGTCTGGGCGGCAGAATTAAAATAGGCTATTTTGGCTTTGATGGTTTTGTAACCTGGGGGGATAACAATCCCGACTGGCACGGCATTTTAGAAGATGCAACAATCGCTCAAATGGGCAATATCACCATTGATCACTATCCTGAGTTAGTAGGTGACACGATGGCTAATGACTTAAATGAACTTCAGGCCCGCTACCCAACCACACCCATTATTATCGGCGAGTGGGGTACGGTCACCGGCGGCAATACTGTTCAACAAGTGCAAGATTCGATGGGGGCAGCCAGACGAACCAATATAGTCGGATTTAACTATTGGCACATGGGTGTCGGAGGCAATGAAGGCTTAATTAATGAAGATTTCTCTCATAACCCGCAATACGCTACTGTACAGTCTTTTTTCAGATCAACGACTCCCTGAATTTAATATATCTCCATATCCGATTGGTTGAGAACTTTGTCCATCTCGTGCAATCAAATACACATAGTTGTATTTAGTAATTCTAGTTTCTAAATCTCGGCGCATATTCTCCAGGTTTCATCTGCATTAGAAAATTTATACATAAACCGGCTATTTGATTAAGTTTTTCCTTTAATAAGTTTGAATCTCGTAAGTCTCTTGTTATTACCTCATAATCAATCATCCTCACTCTTCTTGCATGTTCTTCGTGTCTGTTTTCCATCCGCAAATTATATAGAGAACTAGGAGATATGTCAATTACTATAGGACTTTTACAAACCTCGAGCGCTTACTTTTTCATCTTAATAGATTTATATATGATAAAAAAGCCGACTAAAATCATTATTGCTGGTGAGACTAATGTTCCTAAGCTTATACCACCTCCACTACTGAAGCTATTGAATAAAACAAAAAAACCAGCTATCGCTACTACTATACCAATTAGTCTATATATCATCATTGCATTCATAGAACTTTCCCTCCTTCTATAAGGAAATATATATAGATTTACTTTCCATGTCAATAATGTGTCAACCTGAAGTGTAACTCATCCCTGGAAGTACTCAATGTTCATTTCATTTGGCGTTCGGTAACCCGAAGGTGCGTGTGGACTAATCTGCATCATGATATTTCTAAAAGTAGGGTGCGTATAGTTGCGGTTAACCGAAACAGCCGCGTTGACTCTCAGTAAATTATCTCGACTAGTTATACCGGTGTGCATGAAATCAAAACTATTGTACCAATTGCCTAAGCCGGCATGGGTACAGTGCTGGATTGAAACATTATCAACAGAGGTAAGGGAGTAAGCAAGTGCGCAATCGACGCTGTGAGAGCCAGATATATCTATATTTTTGGCTCGTGTTTGAGAGGAAGGAGACTCGGTAATCAAGAAAGCCTCTGCACAATCGATTGCGTGACAGTTACGTAACGTAAGATTTTTTGAACCTTGGATGTCAAATCCTTGTCTGGCATGGCGTACCATTGAGTCTTCAAGAACCCCTTCCCCGCAGTCTTGGATATAAACTCCATCGGATAAAATATTTTCGGCATATAAATTCTTACCTTTGAACTTTGTCACCCAACACGGAACAAAAAGTGAGTCAAGGTTTCTCCCGAATGTATTGGTCATTTCGGCATAGGCAACATTTTGGACGAGAGCTCCCTCGGATTCAGAGTTGAGGAAAAGACAGTTGCGGATAAAAACCGATCCGTGGCGTGACTCAATGTTCTGCTTTGAGGGGGCGGTGCCAGACCCTGGTCCAGTGCCAGTGATTCTCAGTACTGAGTCCCAAGGACTAACCGGTGCAGAATAGCCACCTTTACCTGCTTTACTCGAACCTCCGTCAAAAAAAACCCCATCAAATCCTACCGCGGCATCTTCATCTAAATTAAACTCTATTAGATTGTGTGTTTTTGATCCCCATTTTTTGGAGTCAAGATGAGAGAGTGGTTCTGCAAGTTTCAAGTTGGTGCAGTTTCCCTGGAAAATGACCGCTGC
This sequence comes from uncultured Gammaproteobacteria bacterium, assembly GCA_964387955.1. Classification (GTDB taxonomy): domain Bacteria; phylum Patescibacteriota; class Microgenomatia; order UBA1406; family GWC2-37-13; genus CAYLXX01. The sequence goes on along the minus strand of CAYLXX010000017.1, from coordinate 7,136 downwards.
CCCTTTGGGAAAATCTCTTTTTATTTTATGCTTAAAAAGCATCTCGCCAAATGGGAGTTGAATTGTGGTCGGAGTTTTACAATCGAGCGATTGATCAATAGCTTGATCCACTGCGTCTTCAAAATGGGCTTCATCCCAATTTTCGGCTGTAGGAAGAATGATTTTATCTGGTATAGCTGGAAAGTTAGGGAGTTCTGGTTGAGTGAACCTATGTTTTGTTTCTTCTGGATCTAGCCGCGCGACTATTACTGCTCCAACTAGTCCTGCAGCTGCTATTACAAACTCTCGTCTCCCCATGTGGCCTTCAACATTCATATCTGATTATTGCACAGAGAAGTCATCGAAGTTGGTGTAATCACCATTGGGGCTCGTAAGCGTTACTGTGTTGCATGTTCCAGTCCAGCCTGTTGAAGCTGTAAGGAGTTGATTGGCAGTAACATTGAACTGTGTCGTTGGGCCAGTACTGTTGCACTTGGCGGTAACTGTATTCGAACCCCCGGCCCCATTAAAGATCTTAAAGCTTATAAATTTTCTGGGGGCTGGATTACCATTCTGATCTACAAAACTAAAAGTTGTAGATGTGTTATTCCCTGTATAGGACAAATTGTTGGTCGTCATTTTTCTCCACGAAGGAGAGGTGAGTAGTGTACCTGCTGTACCCCAACTGATTATGTTTTGATAAGGAGGATGTGTTCCATCAGTTACCAAAGTACTATTGTTGCCTGGTAAATTGTTAAAGTTCAGAACAATTGTACCTGTTGGTGTAGGAGTTGGTGCACCGGTTGGAGTAGGCGTAGGAGTTCTTGTTGGCGTTGGTGTCGGCGTACGAGTTGGTGTCGGTCCATTAGGTGTAGGGGTGGGTGTTCTAGTTGGAGTGGGTGTAGGAGTCCTGGTCGGGGTGGGTGGTACAGGTGTCGGCGTACGAGTTGGTGTGGGCGTGGGGGTGTTGGTGGGTCCTGGAGTTGGCGTAATTGTAGGTGTCGGTGTCGGTCCGGGAGGTGTTTGATCTGGATCAAGATCGACAAAAAGCCTGGCAATACCTTCTTGTGTCCCGTTATAAAACTCCATTTTTACTTCATGTGTTCCTCCCGATAACCACTGCGTGGTTTGATAGCGCGTAACAGATTGATCTATCCAGGCATTGATAGCTAGCTGACCATCAATATAGAGTCTCATTCCATCATCTGTAAAGGCGGTAAAGATATAGCGACCTTGAGCAAATAGCTGATTTTTTATCCATCTGACAGCATAGCCATACGGCTGTAGTCCAGGTCCTGGCGAAACTCCATCTCCCCAGGTAAAGTCGATGGTGGGATCTTGGCGTGTGAATGCCGGAGATCCTGAGAACGCATTGTTATCATAGTAACTTCCAGTGTAAGCTGTCGCCTGAGGAAAATTGGCTGTCAAGGTAAAGTCATTGGCAGGAGTTGTTACCGTATGGTTTATAGATCCTGTGTCTGACCAATCGGTAAATTGATAGTAGTTACCGTTCTGTTGCTGAACAGGAACAACGCTGAGTTGTCTCCTGAATCCAACAACCTGTTGCACTGTCAAAGGTGTATCGGTTGGTTGTCCGTCAAGTAAAATTTGCAGTCCTGGTGTCGACGTGTTATATGTCGCCCAGATTTTTTGGGGATAAATATTGGCATGTGCAGTGGTCGAAAGATTATTTGAGTCAGTACCTGTAATTTTTATTTCATACCAAGTATCTGGCGAAGATTCTCCAAAGGTAGGAATTACTGTCGAACCGGTTCGTTGCTGAAAGGGTCCATAAAACGGGTGGGTATGTGTTTGATGATGGAACACAATCTCAGTCGTAAAAGCACTGTCTGGCAATGCATTGCCTTGAGCGTCTGTTCCCGAACCGCTAAAGTTTATAGTGTCTCCTGCATGATAGATTGCGCCGTCTGTTGGTGAGTCAACATGCACAGTTGGAGGTGTACCCACCTGTATAGTAATTGGTGTGGCTTGTGCTTGGTGAGTTGGATCGCTGACCGTAAGTTGCACAATATATGTGCCTTTATTGGGGTACGTTTTAGAGGGATTGGCTTGTGTGCTCGAGGTGCCGTCGCCAAAGTTCCAGCTGTATGTTAACGGATCATTATCGGGGTCATACGTACCATTACTGGAAAAATTGACTGTTAGAGGGTCTTGTCCTTGAGTCACATCTGCACTGGCTACAGCCACTGGAATTTGGTTTCCGGTTGAGTAAGTAACTCGATAGAGTACCGAAGGAAAGTAGGTAATATAGTATAAAGATCCGTCAGACGCAACTTTCATATCAACCACACTGCCAGCACTTGTGTCGAAGTTGGATACGCCGGTTGAGTTGCCGTTGGCATCCAAGGTCATGGTTTTTATAAATCCTAGTGCATAATCGCCGAAGAAAAGAGTTCCTTGATACTGGGAAGGGAACATTGATCCATGATAGATTGGTCCTTCGGCCACTGAGGCGCTTCCGCCATTATGATTGTATGTATAAATAGGATCAAGCAACTGAGGGTTGGAAGGGCTACATAATCCTTCGCAGAGTGGCCAGCCGTAATTTTGACCTCGACTAACTCGATTAACCTCTTCCCATGTGTCCTCGCCTACATCTCCGACAAACATGCGGCCGGTAGCTGAATCAAATTGGAATCTAAAAGGATTTCTTAATCCGTACGCATAAATTTCGGGTGATTTATCTGACTGACCATAGAAAGGATTATCGCTTGGAATTGTTCCGTCTTTGTTTATTCTCAAAATTTTTCCATGTACATTTGCAAGCGACTGAGCATTGGAGGAAATGCCATTGTCTCCGACTGAGATATAGAGTTTACCATCGGGACCGAAACGTATTGTACCTCCAACATGAAGATTTTGAGAAATATCAGTCGTATGATAAATGACCGTAGCATTTTGGCCAACATCGGTGGAGGCGTCATAGCGAACAACATAGTTTAACTGGTCGGTTTTCGTGTAGTAAAAATACACATAATGATTGGTATTAAAACTTGGGTCAAAATCGATGCCTATTAATCCCCTGTCGCCGGTTGAAATCGAAGGTAATGTTACAAAAGGGGTTGAAAGGAGTGCCCCGTTTTTATAAATTTTTACAGCGCCTGTTCGCTCTAAAATAAATATTCTTCCGTCAGGTGCGAACTCAAATCCAGATGTATTGGACATGCCAGACCCAATTATTTGTGTCGTTTGAAATCCTGCAGGTGGGGCGGCATGTGCCTGAGAAGTTAAAAAAAATAATGAGAGAAAGGAGAAAAGAAAAGTTAAAACGAGACGTTTAATCTTCATTAGTGATCATTGTCGTTTATAAACAGCCTTTTGTCAAGCGATAAAATACTTACTAAGGAAGTTGTCCACTACAATATGGTTCAGTATTTGGTGTTGGAACTGCCATCCCATAATACTGTTTGATGTAGTTAAAATCACCTATATCTACGCTACCGTTACAGTTGATATCTGCACAAGGGAGTGTGGGCGTTGGAAATGGAGGTTGACTAATTTGGGCGCATAAAATTCCTTGTTCTTTTTGATATAAATTATAGTCTCTTATGGTAACTACACCATCTCTGTTAACATCAACTCTATTTTGCGAGAAAGTAGGAGTTGGAGTAAAAGTGGGTGTTGGTATAGAGGTAACAAAAAAATCTGCTAAATCATTGGTAGTTGGGTCCACTGCATGACCAACTAACGGATTAAGACCGAATAGTTCCTCGATCGTTTTAACAGTTGATGCATGAGAGTAAGCAACGGCATTAGCATAGTTCTGCTTAGCAAATGGAGAGAGAGCAATCATGCCAATTGGATTATTACCAGTTCCTGCACCCTCATCCCAAGTTATCAATATCAACCCATCTTGTTGATAGGTGGGAGAGTTTAGAATTATCGGCACAATTTGGGAAAGCCAAGTATCTCCAGTTTGTACACTGCAATCATGCATATCATTACATAAATTAGGTGTAATAAAGTTATAGTTACCCACGTTTCCTGTATTCAGGTCATTTTGAAGAATTGATGTTGTTATAAGCGAATGATGTTGACGACAATACGTATTAGATGTACTTGGAGGATTGCCAGAAACGTCTTGAAAGAAAACAAACGGATTATGTTTGGCAGCATACTGACTACCTCCTGTTGCTATCGGACAAACATTACTCGGCATTCCTTCCTGATATGACTTCCAGGTGAATCCTGAAGCAGTGAGCAACGTGGCAAGATGGGCTGTAGAGTTAGTCGAATTTGTCAGACTTGCATCATTATCTGTTGTAAATGTGTGATCGGAGAAAATATTGGTCGCGGCTTCTAACCAAATATAGTTTGGCTCAGATGGATGAAGCGCTCCCATAGAAGTAGGTACGTTATGATAATTATTGGCATGAGCGCCGATAGGAATTAAAGTATTCCACATATAGGGAGCAACAGATGAAGTGATAGAAGACCAGTCATGATTTTCCATCACGATAATAAATACATGGCGAATAGGTGGCAAACTCGAGGGGTTTGCTGCGATTGCAAGTTGTGTCTGAGAGATAGAACTAGCGTTTGTGTTCTCTGGACTTACTTTATGTATATAATAAACAATCCACGATAGACTCAAAATTCCGAGTGAGACTATAGTTATAATTAGTAAAGCAGTCACATCCTGTATTTTTTTCATCTTTATAGATATTTTTACCATATCTTAATAAAATAGTATATAAGCAAATAATGAAGAAGAGGACCTGGCCGACTTTCAAAAGGATTTTGCCGATGTGCTCGATTTCGCGTTAGGTGACCCCATGGGGATTCGAACCCCAGATTCTCTGGCTGAAAACCAGATGTCCTAGGCCGCTAGACGATGGGGCCAGCTGCACACATATTTTATCATAAAAGGAGCCTATTTCTCTTTGTGCGTGTGTTTGTAAGCTACGTAGCCAGCTATGCTTAGAGCGGCCAGACCGACTCCTATTAACAGAGCTTTACCGTTACCATTAGAGAATGCCACAGCATCCCTGCCAGTTCTTTCTAAAAATCTCCTCAAAGCAGGATGGTGTTTTAAATAGGCCTTAGCCTCTATCTCGATTTCATCCAGATCGGGATTAACAACAGTATCAATTCCCCTAATCCCGGGTATTGTCTCAATATTGGGCGGGTAATCACCGAGTACTTCATATTCATCTGACTCGCGCATATCTTATTTGATTTTTTTTCGTAAAATGTCCAGTAAATCTCTTGCCAAATCTTGTCCACCCAACCCAAACGCCAGACCGCAGGCGATTGCCAACATAGCCACAATGCCTGTGAACAAAATGCGTATTAAGTCCTGAGCCACACCCAATTGATTCATGACAACAAGTATTGTGAAAAATATGATGGCGACTTTAGAGGCATATGCCAACGTGCGGGCAGAAGTTGCGCCGATAGCCTTAATGCTGCTCATGACTAAATCTGAGACTAAGTTAGCTGCCAGTAGACCAATAAACCCTATAACCACAGCGATTAAAACATTGGGTAAATAGAGTAAAAATTGGTTGAGCACTGGTGTAGCTCTTGAAAGACCCCAAACTTCAAGTGTGGGTATGAGAAACAAGATGACTATAGTCCAGCGTAAAACTTCGGCCAACACTTCTTCCCAAACTCGCACCTCTTTCTGATTCATCAATTTGAGTGATTGCAGTAGATTTGCCAGTCTAAAAAAAGCAAACAGCGACAAAAGAATTCGCTTGAGCAAGCTCGCTAAAACCAGACCTATTAAAAGTATGATTAAGCCGCCAAAAAAATACGGTAAGTAGCTCACTACTCGATTAAAAAAGCTTAGTAGTATATTATTAACTAGTTCAAACATCTATTCACCTCCTTTATGATAAAAATCCAGTTGGAATGTCGATATTTTGGAAATGAGACAACGTTTCCAGATTGCCCCAACGATCCAGATATATCGATATCACATCTAGCGATAGCTTATATCGATAGAGCTTATTTTGCAAGAGATAATACTGTATGGGACGTGCCAAATGTCTAAGTTTATGGTAATTAACCGCTTCGTATGGTTGACCTGCCTGGCGTGAACTGCGTGTTTTCACTTCGATAAAAACAATTGTACCATGAATTTGGGCAATAATATCGATTTCTCCCCAATGACAGGTGAAATGTGTTTGACGAATGATGTAGCCTTTACTTAGCAGATACTTTTGCGCGAGTTTTTCTCCTAGCTGGCCGAGCCACTGCGACTTTTGCATGTTTTTTGCTATACAGCTTGTGTCGTAGGTTCTGATCTGAGAGGCCGCGTATGAAGTACAGTTTAGATTTCTGGAAGTCTGATTTTTTGACAAGTTTAATGCCTGCGATAAAAGGTGAATTAAGAGGGATAATACGCTCAATACCCACACCAGTCTTGGAGATTTTGCGGACCGTGATCATACGATTGTTGAGGTCATGACCTTTGACACGCAAAAGAATGCCTTCAAAAAGTTGCTGACGAGTTTTTTCGCCTTCTTTGATGGTGTAGCTGATTGAGATGGTGTCGCCTATCATAAACGGCTGTTCTTGATAGTGGAATACATTTGCCATATGAAAGTACTATTTTACCAGCTATTTACCACCTTTACAAGCGTTGAGAAAGGCCAAAAATATCGGATGAGGCTTGAAAGGACGGCTTTTATACTCAGGGTGGCCTTGAGTGCCTAAATAAAACGGGTGCAGCTTACGAGATAACTCAATAATTTCTACCAGATGCTCTTCAACCGATCTGGCGCTGATGATAAAGCCTTTTTTCTCAAAATCGTCGATATATTGGTTATTAAACTCATAGCGGTGACGGTGGCGCTCACTGGTGAGGCCGGTTTTTTTATCGATAAAGCCATTGTATTTGTCGTAAATTTCGTAGGCCATGGTATCTTTTTTGACAATTGCGTCCCAGGCGCCCAGGCGCATAGTGCCGCCATACGAGCGTCTGGCAAGGAGCTCTTTTTGGTTGGGTATAAAATGGATGACTGGGTGCGTAGTCTTGGAGTCGTTTTCCTCTGTATTGGCTACTTTCAGCCCGAGTACATGACGTGCAAAAGCCACCGATGCTAGTTGCATACCATAGCAAAGTCCAAGATAAGGGATCTTTTTGAGTCGGGCATAGTTGGCGGCTGCAATCATGCCTTCTGAGCCTC
>CAYLXX010000016.1:0-20517 GCA_964387955.1 uncultured Gammaproteobacteria bacterium | reverse complement strand
TTTTTCTTGGCTAATTTGTTTATCTCAGTGACAACTTGTTGTTTTTTTTGGATAATTTCATAATCTGGTTTAAATTGGTGTTCATAGTCTATAGCCATCTTTTTGGTTGGCAGATCGCGGATATGACCCATGGTGGCGAACACATAGAACCCTTGATCTTTCAAGAGTCTGTTAAACGTGCGTGCTTTTGTCGGAGATTCGACTATAATAAGAGACATATTTGAGACATTATATCATTTGACAGGATATGAACGACGAGATCATCGACCCATTAGATAGATTAAAACAGTTGTTGCTTACGATCACAGAAGTTTTTCTAGTGTTTTTTCAACGGTTTATTCTGATTATTGCAGCGGGATTTTTTGTTATTATCGCTCTTCTTCTAATCTTTTTTAAAATCTTATAAACCCTCCTCCATATGAAAGAATAGTAGATTAAAGGGGATCGAAGGAATAAGAGTAAGATAAATTTTGCCGATATACTTATTGTCACCCGCTTGCACAACTTCTGCTTGAATAAATTTCATCCAAAAAGGATTGCCAGGTTGATCAACATCAATCTTTAAAACGTCTTTTGATGTGTTAACAAGATCTTTCCCCGTATAGGTTTTAAAAGGATATTTTTTGACAGTCTGACCATTATCTCTTACCAGATTTACTCCGGTTGAAGCATTGGCATCGAAATGCATGCCTTTCCAGTCGCCGGTTAAAAAAGCGATTAGATAATAATTTCCATCTAGATCTGGATCAGGTGTTTTAGCCGCTTCAAATGTTTTTTGATCTGGTAAATGACCATTGACCCAGCTCACAGAATAAGCGATACCAAAAAGAAGGATAAAAATAAAGATGATAAGTTTGGCCATACGTTTAAATTCTTTTTCTTCGCCTAATTAATTTTAAATCAACAGTTGAACGTCTAATGATTGTGTTGGCTTCGAGAATTTCTTTTTGGTCTTTTGAAGAAGACAATACTTTTTTAGCCTCATCGATAGCTTGTTGCGTTGATTGTTCGTCTATTTCGTCTTGTTTGTAGGCTCTTGAGACTAAGATAGTCACTTCTTTACCCTCGGTCTCCAGGTAACCGCCTCCAATTGCCAAATGATCAGCCGATGTACCCTTATGCAACGTCACTATCCCTTCCTGAAGGAGTGTCAAAAGATGTGCGTGATGAGGGAGAACAGTAATTTCGCCGTCTGCAGCTGGTGCTGTGACGCGATCAACTTGATCATCGACAACTACTTTTCTGGGAGTGATAATTTTCAGATGTAATGCCATATTACTTTACCTCATCGATAGCGCCTTTCATATAAAAGGCAGACTCGGGTTTACTGTCGTGTTTGCCTTCGAGTATTTCGGCAAATCCGCGGACTGTTTCGTCAATGGGGACATATTTACCTTCGCGTCCTGTGAATTGCTCGGCGACAAACATCGGCTGTGACAAAAACCTCTGGATCTTACGGGCTCGGGAGACAGTCTGTTTATCCTCCTCAGATAGCTCTTCCATACCCAGGATAGCAATAATATCTTGCAAGTCTTTATATCGCTGTAAAGTCTTTAGTACTGCACGAGTTGTTTCGTAATGTTTGTCGCCGACTACATCTGGTGTTAGTGCCTGGGAGCCAGATGTCAAAGGATCAACCGCTGGGAATAAACCTTGCTCGGCAATAGACCGCTCAAGAGTGATTGAAGCATCAAGATGAGCAAATGTTGCCACAGGCGCCGGATCAGTATAGTCATCGGCTGGCACATACACAGCCTGAATTGAGGTGATTGATCCGTTGCGCGTTGAAGTTATTCGTTCCTGCAAGGCGCTCATTTCTGATGCAAGTGTCGGTTGATACCCTACTGCCGAAGGAATTCTCCCAAGAAGCGCTGAAATTTCTGATCCAGCTTGCGCAAAGCGGAAAATATTATCTATAAAAAGCAGTACATCCATATTTTTCTCGTCGCGAAAGTACTCGGCCATCGTCACACCGGTGAGCGCAACACGTAGACGATTGCCTGGCGGCTCATTCATCTGGCCAAAAACGAGCGTTGTTTTATCAAGTACTTTACTTTCTTTCATTTCGTGGTATAAATCATTTCCTTCGCGTGATCGCTCTCCAACACCAGTAAAGACAGACACACCTGCATGTTGCTTAGCAACATTGTGAATCATTTCTTGGATAATGACTGTTTTACCTACGCCTGCGCCGCCGAAAATAGCTACTTTACCACCTTTGATGAATGGCGCGATCAGGTCGATGACCTTAATACCAGTTTCAAAAATCTTCTGCTCGACTGATTGCTCTTGAAGACTAGGTGCGGCCTTATGAATTGATGACATCTTCTTGGATTTAACCGGTCCTTTTTCGTCAATTGCTTCGCCTAGGACGTTGAAGAGTCTTCCAAGACCTTCTTTGCCTACAGGCACCTCAATATTTTTGCCGGTATTCATGACTTTCATGCCTCGCCGTATGCCATCAACTGGTCCCATTACCACTGCTCTGACTATACCCTCATCAAGAATTGCTTGCACCTCAAGCGTCAGATCGGTTTTGTCAACTTTTACATGCAAAGCGTCATAAATTTTGGGAGTTTGTTTGGCGTCAAATTCCGCATCAACAACAACTCCTCGTACTGCGACTATTTTACCTTCATTCATATATATAAAATTAATATTTAACTAGTTTCGACTGATTCTTTGGCCGTAACCATATCCAAAAGCTCATACGTAATTTTCTGTTGTCTTAACTTGTTGCCGACTGAAGTGAGTGATCCGATAACTTCGATGGCATTGTCGGTGGCGTTTTTCATGGCTATCATACGGCTTGAGTGCTCGGCTGCTGCGCTATTTTGGATAGCGCCGCGAATCTTTTCTTCAAGATAATTCACGACCAACTGTTGAAACAGAGCTTTTTGATCTGGCTCTATCAAGTAATCGCTTTTGGTGGGTTCTGTTTCGCTTAGCTCAATTGACACGGGCAACAACTGCTCTTTAACCGATTCACTTCTGAGAGTTGAGATGAATTTATTATATACAATCCAGACTTTTTGATACTCATGGTTGAGAAATTTCTCAGAAACAATATTAAAGACAGCGGTAGTTTCGGCAACTGGAGTGTTGGTTGTGAAATCGGCAAGCAAACCTCCACCTAACATATTGATAAATATGGCTCCTTTTTTACCTATGGCCACAAAGTCTGTTTTTTTTATATCAAATGCTTTGGCTACCACTCTGAGTAAATTCATATTAAAAGCACCGCACAAGCCTTTGTTGGCAGAAATAAGGATAACTAACTCTTTGTTTTGTTCTGCTCCCTCAGAAAAGTAAGGATTGTCAGTCGTATCAACACCGGTTTTGACGCGGGCAAGAATCGATTCGATTTTACTGCGATACGGTCGTGACTCAATGGCTTCTGTTTGAGCTTTTTTCATCTTTACAGCCGAGACAAGCTGCATGGCTTTGGTGATTTTTTTTACGTTACCCACTGATTTAATTTTTTTTCTTACTTGTCTGAGATTCATGAATTATTTTTTAAAAACTGCTATGCGATCTTTAACAAATTCTTTGAGTTCTTTCTCATCTTTTTCATCAAGCACGAGATTTTTATTAATTTTCTCGATCCATTTTTTCATTTGTGTCCTGAAAGCTTCCATAAAATCGACCTCAAACGCTTCAATTTGAGGAATATCAAGTTCATCCAAAAATCCTTGAGTAGCTACCCAAAAAATTGCGACCTCAGCAGCTAGATCATAGGGAGTATGTTGTTTTTGTTTGAGAATTTGAGTGATACGAGCTCCTCGATGGAGAAATTTACGCGTTTCTTCGTCAAGCTCTGATTCAAACTGTGAAAATGCTGCCATGTCGCGGTACTGGGCTAAATCCAACTTTAATTTACCAGCAACCTGTTTCATGGCTTTTGTCTGAGCTGCGCCTCCAACGCGGGTCACCGAGATACCTACATTGATAGCTGGCCGCATACCGGCATTGAAGAGATCCGACTCAAGAAAAATCTGGCCATCGGTGATCGATATGACATTGGTCGGGATATACGCCGACACATCAGCGTCTAGAGTCTCAATGATAGGCAAAGCAGTAATAGAACCGCCGCCATATTTTTCATCCAGGCGACAGGCTCGTTCAAGCAGTCGTGAATGCAGATAGAACACATCTCCAGGGTAGGCTTCACGGCCTGCTGGTCGACGTAGGACTAATGAGACCTGACGGTAGGCCCAAGCATGTTTGGTCAAATCGTCGTATATCACGAGCACATCTTTACCTTTGGCCATAAAATATTCGGCAATGGCACAGGCACTGTAAGGTGCAATGTACTGTAGGGACGCTGGGTCAGATGCGGAGGCATTAACTACTACCGTGTAATCGAGCGCCTTATGCTTACCAAGAAGATCAACTAAAGAGGCCACCTTCGAGTTTTTTTGACCGATGGCGCAATAAATACAGATTACTCCGGTACTTTTCTGATTAAGAATGGCATCAACTGCGACAGTTGTTTTACCAGTGCCTCGATCGCCGATGATTAATTCTCTCTGACCTCGGCCGATGGGCACGAGTCCATCGATAGATTTAATACCTGTTTGCAAAGGTACACCCACAGCTTTACGATAAATCACGCCTGGTGCGACTTTTTCAACCGGCTCATATTTGTCTTTGGGTATAGCAGCTTTACCATCAAGCGGACGTGCAAGCGGATCAACTACTCTGCCTAAAATTTTTGTTGAAACTGGTATCGAGAGAGTACGACCTGTAGCTACTGCTGTGTCGCCTGCTTTGATATCCAGGTAATCTCCCAGCACAATGGCGCCAACCTCATCTGGCAAAAGATCAATGACCATAGCTTGGGTGCCACCTTTGAGCTCAATCAGCTCTGAGTAAGCGACGTTGCTGAGCCCAACAAGAGTCAGTACCCCGTCTCTAACCTGGATCACTGTGCCGATTTCTTCTTGTTTAACTTTTGGAGAAAAAGTCGCGGCCTCTTTTTTAATATCGGCAACGTGTTGGTCAACTTTGGTCATATAAATACTGTTTTAAATTATGTAATCCTGATGACAATGATAAATCAATGCGTTTAGTGCCAATTTTGATGACCAAGCCTGCAATGAGCGCTGGGTTGATCACTTGTTCAATTGGTACCTCGGCAATCTGGGGAAATTGTTTTTTTAAAACCGTTAATTCTTCCTCACTCAATTGGTATGGAGTAGTAATCACAGCTTTGAGAGGCTCTGCTTTTTTAAGTTTCGCTCTATAGCGAGTTGTTTGTGTTTTGTATTTAATTCTCATAGGCTTTGATATTTTTGCCTAAATGCTTAACAATATATTGAGTTAGACCTTTTTTCGTATCATCTGTCAGGTAATCTTTGAGGGCCTTGTCTATCATAAAAATAGACAAGTCGATTGCCTTGAGGCGAATCTGATTTTCAAGTGACGCACGCTCAAGTTCGATTTGTTGTCTGGCTTTATCCAGCAAGTCCTTAGCCTCTGTTTTGGCGTCTGTCAGGATCTCTTGTTTGAGCGCCTGGGCTGTTTTTTTGGTCTCGTCGATCATTTTGTCCTTTTCCTCAGCCAAGTTGAGTCGGAATTTCTCTTCCTCAGCCTTCATACGTTCTTCTTTGGAAGTAAGTTCTGCCAAGATCCGATCGCGCTCATGCTCCTTATGTTTCTCAGCGTTAATCATTTTGGTAAAAGGCTTGGCAATAAACCTTTTAAACACCCAGAAAAAGACAGCAAAATTGACTACCTGGGCGATGAGCAACTTGATATCAATACCTAAATTTTCCATAAATAAATACTTAAGATTCCACTGGAACGTGAAGCGTGATTAATTTGTGTTCACGTTCCCCTCTTTTGATCATGTAAATTTGACAATTAATGCAATAACCAGTGCGTAGATGGCGATTGCTTCGGCAAAGGCCATAGCAAGAATGGCAACGGTGCGAATTGACCCTTCTGCCTCTGGATTGCGTCCCAAAGCTTCGGCAGCTTTTGACCCGATAAGACCGATACCAATACCTGGTCCGATGGCGCCGACTGCGATGGCGATGGCTGCTGCTAAATATTTGACTGCTTCTGTATCCATAAACTATTCACCTCCTTTAGTGGTGTTTGGCGGTGGCCATTTGTAAAAATACCGCGGTTAACATAGCAAACACTAATGCTTGAATAAATCCTACAAAAATTTCCATCAAAAGAAAAGGGAATGATAACAAAACCGGTACTAAAAATGCAATAACAGCAATCAGTACCTCTCCAGCAAAGATATTGCCAAATAACCTGAAGGAGAATGAAATCACCCGTGAAAACTCAGAAATAATTTCGAGAATTCCCAAGAAAAAATCAATTGGGGTCTTTAAATTGACAAATTTGCCCATATATCCCTTAAAACCCAAATATTTGAAGCCGTAATACTGAATTAAGTAAACTGCAATTATTCCCAGAGCAATCGTCGTATTGAGATCGGCTGATGCTGCACGAAGTAACGGTACAAATGTCGTCTGGCCCTGCTCTTCAACTTTTATAAGTATGCTTCCGACTCCGGGCAGTAATCCAAACCAATTTTGGCATAAAATATAAAAAAATAACCCGCCTAACAAAGGAAAAAAGACATTAATTTTTTCACCGACAACGCTTTGGAAAAGATTATATATTCCTTGTATAAATGTATGCATGAGATGAAATACAAAACTCTTATTTTTTTTCTCCGATTCCGATGAATAATAGAGACTGGCAGAAATCAACAACAAAAGAACTATAACTGATGCCAGTAATGAATTCGTGACTGTGAATCCAAATATTTCAAAAATTGGTTCTGCCTTGATACTAATGTGAAGCATCTTTTGTCAGTCTAATTAAATTGTAAAAACTTGATATCGCTCCTAGAATTATGAAAAGTATAATAAAAAAAGGCTTTGTATGTAACCAGCTATCCACTAAAGTCCCAAAAAAAACACCTAACAGGAGTGGAAGCACTAGGTAAATACCTAAATTCAAGTATTGTAAGGAGTTAAAATCCTCTTTGTTTGATTCTTTTTTCTGTGAAACGGCCGAAGATTGTATCTTACCGTCTCGATCAACAATTAATATTTTTTTATCTTTACTCATTGTAACAGGTACATTTGCAAAATTCAATCATTTACTTTTATTCTATCGAGATTTACAGCATTATCAAGAATTATAGTTAATCTGCCATCTCGATCATTAACTTTGCCTTTAAAAAGTAGAGTGCCGCTGGGAGTAAAAACATTTTGCAATCTGGCATACAATTTGGGAAACACCACAACTTCAGACGAGCCTGTTTCGTCAAAAAGTGTCAAAATTGCCATTTCACTATTGTCCTTTTTGGTTTTGACAATTTTTTTAGCGCTGATGACTCCTGCTAAAATAAACATTTTGTTAACATCAGTTTGCTGCAACTCACCAAGTTTTTTGGTCACTTTTTTATCGATTATATCTTTATAGCGGGTAAGCGGGTTTTTGGTGAGTAAAAAACCAATAACTTCCCTCTCCATGGCCATGAGTTCGTCTTCGGAGAATTCGGGAATTTCCTCAAGAGTATCATCCCTTTTATGCTCGGCCGAATCCCCAAAAAGGTTAGATTGACCGGCTTCAAGACCATTTTTATGGTCGCCAATTTCTTTGACTAAGGCAGGATAGGCCGTGAGAAGAGTTGCACGATTGGCAAACTGGGCAAATACACCAGCTTTGATCAGACTCTCGACGGTTTTTTTATTAACTTTTCTTAAATCTACTCGCATCAGAAAATCTCTAAAACTCGTAAAATCTACATCCTGGCGTGCTTCGACAATTGAGTCAATGGCAGCTTGACCAACGTTTTTGATAGCCGAAAGTCCGAATCTGATAGATTTGCCCTCGATTGAAAAATCATATTCAGATTCATTGATATCAGGCGTCAAAATTGTAATTTCCATGCGGCGACATTCCTCAAGGACTTGTGCCATTTTTTGCTCACGCATGGGACCGGCAATATTCTGTAACTCTGCAGAGAGCAGAGCTGTCATAAATTCGACCGGGTAATGGGCTTTCATATAAGCTGTCCAGTAAGCAATAAGTGCGTAGGAGGCGGCATGTGCCTTGGGGAAACCATAAGCGGCAAATTTTTCAATCAAGGAATAAATCGATTCTGCCAGTTTTTTGGTGTAACCTTTTTTCTCTGCTCCTTCGATAAATTTCTTTTTCTCTTTAGCCATTATCTCCTTTTTCTTCTTGCCCATGGCGCGTCGTAGATTATCGGCTTCAGCCAGAGAATATCCCGAGAATTTATTGGCTACTTCAAGAACTTGCTCTTGATAAACAAAAATTCCGTACGTGTCTTCAAATATTGATTTTAGATCAGGATGTGGATATTTAATTTTCTTGGAATTTACTTTGCCTTCAATAAAACTAGGAATAAGGTCCATTGGTCCTGGTCGATATAAAGCGACCATAGCAATAATATCGCCAAACTTTGTTGGTTTAAGGTCTTTAGCAAGCCTTCTCATACCGCCTGACTCAAGTTGGAAAACTCCTATATTCATGCCAGAAGAAATTAGCTCAAACGTTTTTGTATCTTCCAGAGGTACTTTAGAAATATCAATCTCTATTTTCTTTTCTTTTTGTACATATTCGATTGCCTTTTCCAAAATACTAAGATTTCTGAGACCCAAGATATCCATCTTCATAAGGCCAATGGCATCCGGAGTAACGTTAAGGTCAAGCGAGTACATATCGTACTGAGTAATAACTCGCCCTTCCTTTGATTCCCTTTGAAGTGGAGTATATTCTCGAATGTCGCGATCGGCGATTACGACTGCTGCAGCATGAACTGATGCATGTCTGGGTAAACCGGCCAGTCGTATTGCAACATCAAGAACTTTTTTAGTGTCTTCTTCGGTATTATATGCTAGTTTCAGAGGTGGATTTTCTTCAATGATCGTTCCCAAAGTTTGATGGAAACCTTGACGCGGCGGTGGAATCATTTTAGCCAGTCGATCACCTTGAGCATAAGACATACCTAAAGCTCTTGCTACATCACGCACTGCCATACGAGCTTCGAGTGTGCCGAAGGTGATAACCTGGGCTACTTTATCTTCTCCGTACTGACTACGAATATA
Source organism: uncultured Gammaproteobacteria bacterium (assembly GCA_964387955.1). Lineage (GTDB taxonomy): Bacteria > Patescibacteriota > Microgenomatia > UBA1406 > GWC2-37-13 > CAYLXX01. The sequence goes on along the minus strand of CAYLXX010000016.1, from coordinate 11,410 downwards.
ACTGACTACTTCATCACGGCGAGTATCTGCAAAATCCATATCGATATCAGGTGGTGACGGTCTATCTGGGTTGAGAAATCTCTCGAATTGTAAGTTGAACTTAAATGGATTTATACCTGTGATATTTAAAAGATACGAAACGACCGAACCTGCCGCCGAACCTCTTCCTGGTCCAACCGCGATACCTTCCTTTTTAGCCCAATTTACGAAATCTTGCACGAATAAAAAGTAATTATCGTAACCTTTATTGTGAATAATATTCAACTCGTACTCGAGTCTTTTCTTGACATCTTCTATCGGGTAATCTTTCAATTTATCGATATTTTTATAAGCCAGTTCGCGTATATACGCATCTGGGGTAGTCTTTTCCGGGAGTTTATACTTTGGTAAAATTAAGCTGCCATACGGTATTTCGACATTACATTGCTCTGCAATTTTGAGGGAATTTTCTATTGCTTCGGGTAGATCGGCGAAGACTTCTTTCATTTCCTCAGGAGACTTAAAATAAAAATCAGGAGTCTCATACATCGACATAGGGCGATTTTTTTCAAAAATCGCCCGCAACGTCTGGATACAAAGCAATATTTCCTGAGCGTATGCGTCATCTTTGGTTAAATAATGGCAGTCATTGGTAGCAACTATCGGTACTCCAAATTTTCTTGAGAGAGTTAAAAGATCTTTATTAACTTTATCGAGCTCGGGCATATTGGGATGCCGCTGTATTTCCAGATAAAAATCTTTGCCGAAGATATCGAGATACTTCTGCAGCACCTTCTCGGCTTGAGTCATTTGATCTTGTTTCAGAAGAGAGGGGATTTCTCCACTTAAACATCCTGACAAAGCAATAATCCCTTCATGATATTTCTCCAAAATTTCAAAATCAATGCGAGGTTTATAATAAAATCCTTCCATATGAGCGATACTGACAATTTTGAGAAGATTTTTATAGCCTGTGAGATCTTTTGCCAACAGTACAAGATGGTATTGGTCTCGATCCGTTGTGCCTTCTTTATCAAAACGTGACTTTTTGGCTTTATATGTTTCAACTCCAATAATTGGTTTCACGCCCGCCTCTTTGGCCTTAATAAAAAATTTAAAAGCCCCATATAAAGCTCCATGATCGGTAATTGCCAGAGCCGGCATACCCATTTCTTTGGCTTTTTTGACAACTTCCTCAATACGACACATGCCGTCAAGAAGTGAATACTCAGTATGAAGATGAAGATGCACAAAAGACATATGGCTACATTATACTTTACTTTAATGCTTTTTCGAGCTCGGATTTGACTGTGTTGGCGTCGGCTTGACCTTTCATTTCGCGCATGACTTGTCCGACGAGAAACATAACCGCATTCACTTTTCCTGCTTTATACTCACCGACTGCTTTGGTGTTATTTTTGAGTGCAGTTTCGATAGCCAGTTTTAATGCCGATTCGTCCGTTTGTTTGGGTGCAGATTGTTCCTTAACTTTCCTCACAAACTCATCTGGTGAAAGTGAGGTAGGTATTTTTTTGTTGATGATATTGTTGGCGATTTTTTGAGCTAATTGTTTGTCTTTGGCGTGACCCACGCATATGTCAAAATAATTGCCGATATTGCGGTCGCGTGTTAAAACAAATGCATCCTGAGGTTTGAGGCTATATTCCTTGATATAACGAGTAGTTTTTTGACTGGGTAATTCGGATAGTTTTTCATTAACTGCCTTTAAAAATTTTTGGTCAAATTGGAGTGGGGGAATATCGGGTTCCGGGAAGTAACGGTAATCATGCGCTTCTTCTTTGGTGCGTTGCGAAAAAGTGGCAACTTTTTTTTCATCAAAACCCCGCGTTTCTTGAGCAGGAGTCTCCCCTTTTTCCAACAGACTTTCTTGCCTTTTTAATTCATACTCGACAGCTTGTTTCACATATCGGAAAGAGTTAATGTTTTTTACCTCAACTTTATAATTAGGTAATTTCGTCTCCCCTACTTTCATAAGCGAAATATTTGGCTCAAGTCGCATACTCCCCTTTTCCATATCAGCATCTGACACATCAAGGTACCGGATAATTACTTGCAGTTCCTCAAGAAATGCCTTTACGTCGTCTGAATTATCAAAATCAGGCTCGGTAACTATTTCCACAAGCGGAACTCCTGAGCGATTAAAATCGATTAAAGACTCTCCGCCCTGATGGAGTAATTTACCTGTATCTTCTTCCAGATGTACTCGAGTGATATGAAACGTCTTATCGGAAGAGCTTAATTTGACCTCTCCCCTTACTGCAATTGGCTCATCGTATTGGCTGATTTGATAACCTTTAGGCAAATCTGGGTAAAAATAGTGCTTGCGATCGAATTTAGAAATAGTATTTATTTTGCAGCCTAATGCTTTACCGATAAGTACAGTCCACTCAATTGCTTTTTTATTTGGAACTGGTAAGGCACCAGGTAACCTAAGGCAAACAGGACAAGTATTGGTATTTGGCTCTTTACCAAAATAGTCAGCCTTGCACTGACAAAACATTTTAGATTTAGTCTTAAGTTCGACATGAATCTCAAGACCAATAACAGGTTTATAGTTACTCATACTTAGTTAGGAATCTGTGGCTCACTGCAATTTGTTATAACTCCAATACACATATTGAAAGGCAAGGGTAATCCGATACACTCACACGTTTTTTTATCCGTTATATACGGTTTCGCACTTAAAAGTACAAAAACAATGGCAATAATTGCAAAAAACAAAGCTAACATGGCTAATCTACTCATAGTTTGCAAACCCCTTTTTTATAACTTCAAAAAAATTAGTTTCTTTCTCAAATTGATGAGCCAGGTTGAGAATATTTTTTTCGTCAAAATAATTACCCATTAACTGCATGCCGATTGGGAGATTTTGCGAATCAAGACCAACAGGCACATTGATAGCAGGAATACCTGCCACTGCTGCAGGTTCGCATAAAATATCCATCATTTCTCCGAAAAAAGAGTACTTTTCTGATTCACCAAGCTTCAAAGCAGTTGTTGGAGTTGTGGGAGCAAGAATCATATCAACTTCTGAGAATACTTTCTTAAAATCTTCCGTAATCAGTGCTCGCACTTTCTGAGCTTTTTTGTAATATGCATCATAATATCCATGGGATAACGTATATGTCCCGAGCATGATGCGTTTCTTGGCTTCTTTTCCAAAAAAACTGCGATTATTACCATACCTGATACCGTCATAACGGGCTAAGTTAGAAGAAACTTCTGATCTTTGGATAATGGTATACACCGAAATTGCATACTTAGGTGAAATAAGTTTAATTTTTTTGGTTTTATGACCCATTTTTTCAAGAATTTTGATCGATTCTTCGATTTTGTGTCTAATATCATTACTTACACCCTCGAAGTATTCTTCAGTGATGCCGATAGTAAACTGTTTTTTTTCATCAAGAACCTTTACGTAATCGTCTTTTTTAAGACTGGATGAAGTTGCGTCATACAGATCATGCCCTGCAATAGTTGATAACAGTAGCGCCGCGTCTTTAACAGTTGTTGTAATCGGGCCAGGGCAATCAAGCGAGGACCCCATGGCAATGACGCCATACCGAGAGACTCGTCCATAGGTGGGTTTTAAGCCGACTACTCCGCACCATGCGGTTGGCTGTCTGATTGAGCCGGCTGTCTCGGTACCCATGGAAGCCGGCGATAGATAGGCCGAAACTGAGGCGGCTGATCCACCCGATGAGCCGCCAGGAACGTGCTCAGGATTCCAAGGATTTCGAGAAAGGCCAAAATCTGATGTTTCAGTCGATGATCCATGAGCCCAAGCATCCATATTGGTTTTACCGATAATATTTACTCCAGCATCTAACAATCTTGAAATAACTGTGGCATTATAAGGAGGTACAAAATCTTCAAGTACGTTAGATGAAGCTGTAGTTTTAATATTCTGCGTACAAAAATTATCTTTGATTGATAGAGGAATTCCAGATAAACTACCAGATTTAGAACTCTCAGTACCTCCCGTTACTGTGAGAAATGCATTGAGTTGCTCGTTGTATTTCTCAATTCTCTTATTGAAATAATCTTGCAATTCAGTAGCAGATATTTTTTTTGACTGCAGTAAGTCTAAGAGTTCTGTAACCGATTTGCCAAGAAGTTCCATATCAAATAATGCGTGAAACTACAAAATACTTGCCTTTTTTATGTTTAGAATTGACCAGTGCATCGGCCTGCTGCAGTTGTCTGCTATTTTTTTCGCCGTCCTCAAAGCCGATATTTGTTTGATCACTGTTTCTTGTTTTGGCGGCGATTGAAGCAGTATCAAGCTCGTTGAGATTCTCGATATAAGTTATTGTTTCGTCAAGTTGAGTCGAAAGTGAGTCGATTTCACTTTCAGACACTTGGAGATTGGAGAGTTTAGCTAGGTGCAAAATATCTTCTTTTTTTAGCTTGCCTTTGGACATGAAGAAATTATACCATTAGTGGCCTTCTTCGATAAGATTATTTTTGTCGATAGTTTTATCTGCACGGCATTCTGATTTATTTAATAAATTTAGTTGTCCAACGAGTGTGATTTGAGCCGCGCCTTGGCCATTAATCTTAGTACAACGAGCGTATCTGGTTTCGGTGTCTACATGAGCAGGATATTTAAAGTCTATTGGGCAGTTGGCACAAGCATTTTGAGCCTTACTAAGATCTTCCTCAGGATTTTCAAGTGTCAGATCAAAAATATACATGCGATTCATTGTCCCTCTGGTTGTTGGTGTAGCAATATCGTATCTGGGAAAGTTTCGTTCAGGCATATATTGCGTCAAGTATATACATTTATGGTTTAAATACAAGAGCTAGAGGAGTTTGTTCATTAGACTGTCCGAGAGGGTTATCTTTGAATATTTGTTGCAGTAAATCTGCGGGTAGTTCGGTTGCATTTCCCAGTACATTTTGGCCAAGATCATTAGCATCGATTATCACCACTCCTTGAAAATTTTTGAGGAATTTTTCATCAAGGTTATTTTTAAAATATTCAGCAATCTTTTCGGCAACTTGTTGAGGATTTTTGGGGCTAAGTTTGGCTGAGACATTGGAAGGATAGAGAGAATATTCAGTTGGACCATCGATAGCGGCTACTTCACGGCCGGCAATACGATAAAACATGCCTCGCATACCAAAAGGCTTAAAAAGCACTGATACCAAAGACGCTAGTAAAATTTTTGGTAATCCGACATCATTGATGGCAATTTGCATAGTCCACGGACTACCAAGGCCGATGCCATACGGAGTTTTTCGGACAAATTTAGACAAAAATGTCGACCAAAAACCTGTTTTAATATCCCATATAAAGTAAGATCTTCCTTGGGCAATGGCTACAATTTTCTCTGATATTACGACAGACCACTGTTGTTCAAGTAATTTTTTGTACGTTTTACTACGCTTCATTTTCTCAAGAATTTCCTTGGTGGACGTCAAGACTTTTTCATCAATTTGATCGCCTTTTTGGATAACATCTGTTTTTATAGGAATTCTTGTATACGTAACATTTTCAAAGTATGTTTCGAGAGACTTTCCAGTGTTGGGAGCAATGCTCGCCCGAGCGTGAGTTTGAGTGGAGTGGTGTTTTTCTTCATCAAAAAAAATCCTCAGCCATAATTCAACATTCATCAAACGCCAAAAAAACATGGTATCTTTAATTTTTCCTTGAATAAATTCCCGGAACAATTTGACGACTTCTTGCTGGTTGAAATATGAACGATTGGAGAATGATTCGCTTAAGAATATTTCATAAACTCGATCTTTTAAATGCATAAACCATTCATGTTCAGGTGTTGTAAAGCCAATTTTATTTCTTCGTTTTCTGATTTTTTTAGGAAGTAAATCCATGCTTGCCTGTCGAAGAATAAATTTGTTCCAGCCATCTTTGATGATTGCTTCATCTGATAATGAAAAAATAAATTTAAGTAAATTAAAATCAAGAAAAGGCACGCGGCCTTCAAGTGAATAATGCATTGAGTTTTTATCTTCATAACGTAAAAGCGACGGTAAACTATTGGCAAAAATATCCTCGACCAATCTTTTTTTAAGATTACTATTGTTAACGTTGAATAATGTTTCTTTGTGAGCGTTCCAGAAATCCTTGCGCAGAACCGACTTGACCTCGGGATTCTTCTGCATGCCGACCAATGCCATACACTTCAGCCAGAGAAATTTGAGGACGATATCCCATGAATATACGACCTCCCTAAAAAGTTTTGAGTATTGACTCTCCTTCTGGAGTTGTCGAAGATACACAAAGTAGTAAGGTAAATAACCAGCCATCATTTCATCTGACCCTTGACCGTCAAGCAAGACTGTAACATGCTTTTTTGCCTCTTCCATGACCTTGAATTGTGCATAGGGACCGGTGCTAATGGTGGGTTCTTCTTGCGTGGTAATAAATTCTTCAAGCTCAAGATAAAATTCTTCGGCCTCCGGCCTAACTTTGTGTGAACTGATGTTGTTTTTAAGTAGCTCAATGAGGCTGTTGACATAGGCTTCCTCGTCGTTTGATGACCCAGGAAATACTGCCGAAAAAGTCTGTTGAATATCGCCAACTGACTCACTGTCGCTGACTTTTTCGGCGAGCAATTGATTGATGATTGAGACAATAACTGAGGAATCAATGCCGCCAGATAGAGCAGATCCTACTGGTACTTCAGATACAAGTCGCATATGCACTGCGTCTATAAGCATTTTTTTAAACTTACCAATGTCATCTTTGTTAAAAGCAGTCTTATATTCTCTCACCACTTCTTCTCGTAGATTCGAAAACTGTTTCTTAAGAGTCCTTTTCCCGTTATAGATAAGCATTTGCCCAGGAAGAAGTTTATATATGCCGTCAAAAAACGTTTCTTCAGTATCATCGTGTACTCTGTATCGTAAATATTTAAAAATTACTGCGTCATTGGGTTTTTTTTCGACAAGACCACTATTGATTAAAGGTTTTATCTCTGAACTAAACAAAAGTTTACGATTCTTGGTGAAGGTGTAGTAAAGAGGTTTAATGCCGAAATGATCTCTGGCCAGAATAATTTTTTTCTCTTTTTTATCATATAGAGCGACACCAAACATGCCGTTATAGCGATTAAATGCTTCTTCTCCCCATTCTTCATACCCATGAACAATAATTTCTGTATCTGAATGAGTAAGGAATGTATGACCAGCTTTTTCCAGCTCTTTTCGTACTTCTCTATAATTATAGATTTCACCGTTATATACTACAACGACTGATTTATCCTCATTGTAGATGGGTTGATCGCCGCCTTTGCGGTCAATGATAGCCAAGCGGCGACTCAGAAGTGAAACGTTGGTATCAGTAAAAAAACCTTCACCGTCTGGTCCACGATGAGCCAACTCAGTAGAGAATTTCTTGATGAGCTTGTCGTTTTTGAAGCCATAGAACCCTGCAATTCCGCACATGGGTATATTATATCACCAGAAGAGAATGGTTACATACTGCGAAGTATTCGGATGCGTTCTTCAACAGGCGGATGGGTGCTAAATAAATTAGCGATAAAATTGGATTTTTTACCCTTTTTAAAAGGATTTTCGATGAATAGATGTGCTGTTGAAGTAGAGGCTGTATGCAGCTGATGAGGATCGACTGCTATTTTTTCCAGAGCCCTTGCAAGTCCCTCGGGATATCTTGTCAACAATGCTCCACTAGCATCAGCCAAAAATTCCCGTCGTCTGGAAACAGCAAGTTGAATGATTGTGGCCACAATCGGCGTAATAATAAGCACGACAACAAGTAAAATCATCATATACGGATTACGGTTTTCTCTTTCATCATCGCGCGAGTAACCTCCCCACATCAGGCTCCGCATAATCCAATCGGCAATAAGAGCTACAGTTCCTACAAGTACTCCCACAATGGTCGACACGAGAATATCGTAATTTTTCACATGCGACAATTCATGTGCGATTACGCCTTCCAGCTCTGATCTATCAAGTCTCTCAAGCAGTGAAGAAGTTGCTACAACGACTGCATGCTTCGGATTTCGACCCGTAGCAAAAGCATTTAAAGCCTGATCTTGTATAACGTACAATTTAGGCATCGGTAAACCGTCGGCAGAAGAAAGATTTTCGGCTACGGTATAGAAATCAAAATACTCTTTTTGGGTAGCTGGCTTAGCCCCAGTTGTGGCCAGTACGATTTTATCTGAGTAAAAATAACTCCCGATCGACATAACCAGTGCCAGAATAAAACCGATGACAAAAAAAGTCTGCGGATCACGAAAATATTGGCCAATCAAAAAGAAGAACCCAGTCATCAGGGCAATAAAAATACCTATAATCAGGTACGTTTTCAGTTTATTGGCAGCAATTTGACTGTAAATTGTCATCAATCAAATTTGACTTCAACTTTCTTGCGGTCGCCTTCGTCGGCTTCAAAGAATTGGTATGGCTTAAAACCAAACATGTTTGCAATGAAGTTGGAAGGAAATACTTGTACTTTGGCGTTGTAATCCATAACATTGCTGTTGTAAAACTGTCTTGAGTAGGCCACTTTGTCTTCGGTGTCTTCAATTTGCCTTTGCAAGTCCTTGAAGTTATCACTCGCTTGAAGCTGAGGATAATTCTCGGCAACTGCAAACAAAGATTTCAGGGCACTCGTTAACATGTTGTTAGCTGCGGCTTTCTCGGGCAATGAACCAGCGGTCATGAGGGCTGATCTCGCTTTAGTAACATTTTCAAATACTTCTTTCTCGTGTTTGGCATAGCCTTTCACAGTTGATACCAAGTTAGGAATAAGATCGGCTCGTCTTTTCAGCTGTACGTCAATTCCCGAAAGAGCTTCTTGAATACGAGTTTTTAAGACGATAAAACCATTGTATGTGGCAATAAGATAAACAGCCAGAAGTGTGCCGGCGCCGAGTAAAATATAAGTGAGATTCATCGTGTATCACCTCCTTGGTTAGTGTAAAATCCAGTCTTTAAATTCATGGTAATTTCTAGTATTCATTATATCATGTTTCGTGAGCCAACCTCGTCGGGCAACTGCAACTCCAAACTTCATGTTGATCATTTGATTCTTCGCATGGCTGTCTGTATCAACCACAAACTTCACTCCATGGCTTTTTCCTTCTCTTACAAGCGTATCTGGAAGATCTAATCTTTGAGGCCAGGAATTGATTTCAAGTGCTATATCACGTTTCTTGGCTTCTTCAAATATTGTACTCCAATCTAATTCATACCCCTCGCGTCTGCCGAGCATGCGGCCAGTCGGGTGAGCGATAATTTTGACTTTCGGGTACGACATGGCTTTTAGAAATCTAGCTGTCATCTCTTTCATATTCATATTGAAGACGCTATGTACTGAAATAATCAAATAATCGACGTAATCAATAGCTTTGGTAGGTAGTGCAAGTGCACCACTAGGCAAAATGTCTGTCTCGAGACTAATAAAATAATGAATCCCTTCAACGTTAGCTGTTTTATGTATGTGTTCATGCCGTTTTTTCATGATGGTAATGACATCGTCTTCAGATAGATCACTGGTTTTGGGATTATGATCAGACAGACCTAAATACTCATATTTATATTTTTTGGCTTCTTGCAAAAGTTCTTTATACGTGTCAGTTCCTAAATCGTGCGAGGGTTTAAGGTCGTAGGAGGAATGAATATGCATATCTCCTTTCATGTCTTCAAGGTGCACAAGGTGCGGCAATTGGTGCTTAATGGCCAGTGGAATTTCTCCGATGCCTTCTCGCATCTCAGGAGGAATATAATCTAAACCTAAAAATTTATAAAAATTTTCTTCGGTCGTGAAGGTATGTACTTTACCGCTTTTTACTTCTTTAATACCATATTCGTTGAGAGATAAACCTTTTTTAAGTGCATACTCTCTCAGGTTAATATTGTGTGACTTACCTCCGGTGAAATACTGCAGTGCAGATCCATACCTATCGCGGTCAACAACGAGCAGATCGACGCGCACATTGGGCGCTACTATTATCGAGGCCTTATGCTCGCCGGCATTCTCGATTTTAACTTTATCAGGATACTTGAGAAAGTGCTCGATAATACTTTTTTCAAATTTAAGGTCTGTCGCAATACATATATCAACGTCACCTATAGTTGACACCATTCGGCGCAGTGACCCTAAGGCCGCAATTTGTTTTACTTTCGGATCCATCCTCATATACTCCATAATCCGATCGGCTATCGAATAAGCGATGGGCAAGGGCATACGTTTCTCTTTAGTCTTATTTTTCTCATACAGTGCGAGCGCTTCTACGATATCTTCTTGGGACTTTTCACCAAAAGATTCAATACTGGCAATCTTATCGAGCCGTGCCGCATGCTGAATATCTTTGACTACTGTTTTGGGATCTTTAAGGTTAAGAGCTTTAGCCAACTTAAAGGCTTTTTTTGGCCCAATTGAAGGTACTTTCATCAGTTCAAATACTGGAGCAGGAATATCTTTTAGTACGCTTGCAAAATGTTTGACTTTGCCTGTTTTAAAATATTCATCAAGCGATGCTCGAATTGAAGGGCCTAATGTAGGTACTTCGTCTAGCTTTCCTTCTTGCCACACATCTCGTAAGCCGCGGCTCATGTGTTCAATAGTGTCGGCAGCGCGTTCGTACGCGACAATTTTGAATTTATTCTCGTTTTTAAGCTGATAAGCGCCGGCAATGGCTCGTAGGAGTTCTGCAATCTCTTGATTGGAAAATTGGTCAGTTTTCATTATTGCAAAAGCATTTTCTTATGCTATGATGTTAACACATTATATAAAATCTCAAGGTGAAAATGGCAAGACCGGTAAAAACAATTGATTATCGAGATCTTACCGTTGGTGCTTTGCGTGAAAAGTCTGCTTCATTATTTTTAGGAATAGTCGTTGTTTTGGCATTGGTGGTTTCGGGACTTTATTTTTTCAGTAGATACACTCTTGAATGGTCAAATCCAACACCCATAGCCAAGAAAGAAACGAAAGGTGTAAAGGCTCCAAAATTTCCAACTTCATACATAACTCAACAAGGTGATACACTCGCAGATATCTCAAAAAAAATGTATGGATCAGACACATATGCCGACAATATTAAAAAAACTAATAATTTGTATAAGTCCGATGGACTCGATGCTGGTATGACTTTGATAATTCCTGCTATTACTCCTCAAAAAACTCAAGGACAAATTGGAGAAGGAGCCATGACCGGCAAAGTCACATTTTCAGGCGATACATATACGGTTCAGGAAGGCGAAACACTAGCTGACATTGCCATTAAAGTGTATGGAGATATCAATGCTTGGGTAAAAATCGCTCAGGCCAACAATATTACTGATCCGAACGTCATTATCGAAGGCATGGTCCTCAAAATACCCAAAAACTAATCTGCGATATAATATACCTATTGCGGTGGTAGTTCAGCGGTAGAATGTCTCCTTCCCAAGGAGAAGGTCGCCGGTT
>CAYLXX010000015.1:10484-22203 GCA_964387955.1 uncultured Gammaproteobacteria bacterium | reverse complement strand
ACTTCTTCAAAATCTGAAAATGTTCTTGTTTGGGAAGTCCTGCTCTCTGTTTAAGTATGCGTTTAACATCTGCAATTTGAGATGTATGAGTGTGCATTGCTTTAAGTTTTGTATCCCAAACTCCAGAAACATCCATAGTTTTATCGATATCTGATTTTTCGTAACCAGGCGGAAAATAAATAAAATACTTACCTACGCGGCTGCGAATCTTTTTATCAAGACAATAGAACATGAGAGTTTTAACAAAGCGTAGTTTATAAAACACGTATGTTGTAACGAGTGAAACTGTTATGTGATCGATGTGACCTGATATTCCACGAGGTTCAAATGTGATTAAAGTATTGGGTCTGATTTTTTTAAGATATTTTTCTATTTCTTTTGCAAGTTGATGATAGGTATTATTACAAAGTTCTCCATCTTTAAATCCTAGAAAATAAACTTTCTTGACTCCTAAAATATCAGCAGAATTTGTTAGTTCATTTGAGCGAATTTGGCTGATTTTATTTTTATCATTTGGATCGCACTGACCCATTTCGCCTCGGGTAGCGCAGAGAATATATACATCGTTATTTTTTGCAAGGAGAGCGATTGTTCCGCCTGGCCCAAACGCTTCATCGTCAGGATGAGCGAAGACGCAGACTATGGTTTTTTTCATGACGATATTATACAATGGGAATTCACTCCACGGGGATTAGCTCAGAGGCATAGAGCGCACGCATGGGGTGCGTGAGGCCCCGGGTTCAAGTCCCGGATCCCCGACTTAAGAAGTTGATTCAGTCGGCGGCGTTGGTCTTTGTTCGGATTTCTCACCGTGATAGTAGTCTTGCATTGTTTTCACTTTATCTGCAATCTCAGCAGGAATGTCTTTACTGTGAGCTCCATTTTGAAGAACCTCCGAATAATCATAACCTTGATCTGGACGAGGTTTTGAGAGCCCGTAAGTACGATCTTGTTTGTTTTCTCCAATGATGACGCCTTCGCCATATGAGAAATCTCCACCATGATGTGGTTTCTGTCCTTCGATGTAATCACCAATGTTAAGTGGTTGATTAACTTCTGGTGTATTTACTGGTTCAAGATCTGTAGGTTGTTGAGGAGTGGATCTTGGAATATTGAATTCAGTAGAAGCCATATAAAAGCCGATTCTAACAATCTATAAAATAATTGTCAACAGATCATTTGTTATAATGGTGCCGTATGTCAATAATGCCTGATCGTTGGATCAAACAGATGGTGAGAAAGCATCGCATGATTGAGCCGTTTACTTCAAAAATTATGCGAGGTGGTAAAGTGAGTTATGGACTTTCCTCATACGGATATGATCTGCGAGTTGCGGACGAGTTTAAAATATTCACTAATACATATTCAGTGGTTGTTGATCCAAAACATTTCAATGAGAAATCATTTGTAAATTTTAAAGGCAAAGAATGTATTATTCCGCCTAATTCATTTGCTCTTTCACGAAGTGTCGAATATTTGCGCATTCCTAAAAAAGTACTCGGTTTATGTATTGGTAAATCTACGTATGCTAGATGCGGCATTATCGTAAACGTTACTCCGGTTCAACCCGAATGGGAAGGATATTTGGTGATTGAGATTTCCAATACTACGCCACTACCTGCCAAAATTTATGCTCACGAAGGAATTGCTAATATAGTTTTTTTTGAATCGAGTGAAGAGGCGCAAAAATCCTACAAAGATCTGGCTGGTAAGTACTCCCACCAGAGAAAAATTGTACTGCCTAGGGTATAATAAAATAATCAACATGAAGTATCTTATTATCGTATTATTCTGCTTGTTTCTTGTGCCGCAAGTATCTGCTTTTGATCAATCAAAACCAAATAATAAATTCGGCATACATCTTGCACAACCTGATACAGAAACTCTAAAAAAAGCAGCAGAATTAGTGAATACTCACGGTGATTGGGGGTATGTAACATTAGTCCTTCAGGAAAATGATCGAGATAAAGGTAAGTGGCAAAACATATTCAATGAGCTGCGTAAATTGCATTTAATACCCATTATCCGTTTAGCTACTCAGCCTGAGGGCGCCGCCTGGCGGCGCCCGACCCAAGACGACATTGATGGTTGGGTAAATTTTTTAGATTCATTAAATTGGGTGGTGAAAGATAGATACATTGTGCTTTTCAACGAACCCAATCATGGCGCAGAATGGGGTGGAGAAGTTGACCCAGTTAATTTTAGAGAAGTTACTTTAGCACTAGCCAAAAAATTAAAAGAAAAAAACCAAGACTTTTTTATTATGCTGGCAGGTATGGATGCCTCTGCACCTTCTGCAAGGCCATCATATGAGGATGAAGAAGTATTTTTATCCCAGGTATTCACAGGAGACACCATCAAAGATTGGAATGAAGTTTTATCAGGGTTAGCGTCTCACTCGTACCCGAATCCAGGTTTTGCCGGCTCTCCGTACGGGATAGGCAGGGGAAGCATACAAAATTATCGCTGGGAGCTTGATCTTTTATCTCGATATGGAGTCAAAAAATTGCCGGTATTTATCACTGAAACTGGTTGGGACGGAGCAAAAATCTCCCGTATCGGTGTAGCTAATCACTTTCAAACAGCTTACGAATCCATTTGGCTGCCAGATAACGATGTCGTTGCTGTTACCCCTTTTGTTCTTGATTATCAAACCGAGCCGTTTCTCCATTTTTCCTGGAGAATGCAAGGAAGCGACGACTATTATGATCAATTTTACACAGTCAAAGATCTCGCTAAACAATCAGGTAAACCTGAAATTAAAGAGTCAGGATCCTTAGCATATGAATTACCAAAAGAGCTTGTAGTCAATTCTAGCTATCAATTTAAAATCGATGTCACCAATACTGGTCAGGCATTTTGGGATCATCAATATGATTATCATCTCGACGCTGACCTCAATTTCGCACATTTTTTCTCAGATATTTCAGATATCAATCCGTTTGAAGATCAGGAACTCCAATTTGTCGTTAAAACAGGCAGTAAACCCGAGAAAAAAACTACTCAACTTTATCTTATGCACGGAGACGATAAAATCTTAACTGGCCCAGAGTGGAGTTTTGAAGTAGTCCCGCTACCCTCGCTGGACTTCAATGTTTCCCTTTACCCCAGATTAAAAAATAAAGGTACTGATTTTGAGATTCAGGTATTTGACGAGAATCAAAAGCTGATTTATAAGAGAAAAAATATTGCGGTTGAACATACAAAAGGTAGTATTACTGAGGTGCAAAATGTAGTTTTAAATAAGCCGTATCGGGTAGTAATACTTAAACCATATTATCTACCCAGACAAACATTCGTCAGCTTCAAAAAAGGCGCCAATAATGCCTCCTTTGAGAGGATGTATCCACTAGATTTCAACCTCGATGGAGCGTTGACATATAAAGACCTTGTCACCTTAATTCAAAATCCCCAATTATTCACTCTTCTTTTGCCTTAAGGTAGTCAATACGTCTTTGAAGATCATCTCCAGCACGGCTTAAGTAGGAACCTATGCAGACAAAATCAGGTAGGTACTTTTGTGAGAAAATAGCCTGTAGGGTTTGTTCATTGATACCTCCATCGACATAAATATTGTTACTATAGTTATTGCTTCTCAATGTACCTATTTTATTTAACAATTTAGTATCTAAGGCTTGTCCCTGTGCTCCAGATTTAACCGTCATGATTTGAATAGCTTTTACCATGTTTAGATTTATGTGACGAGCCAAATCCTCGATTTCATCCTCTGGGTCAATAGCAAGACCTATAGAAAAGGGAAAATTATTATCTATAGGGTATGGTTTGTTTGTTAACGTCTGCGAATGTAGAAACACATTATGCACCATTACTTGCTTGCTTAATTCTGCAAGTTGATCAAGACAATTTTCCCAATCATACACCATTAAGTCAAAGTCCAACTGTATATTTTTAATGTTATCGGTTATCCATATGGAGCTGAATGAAATTAGATCTTGTATCTGGTAAGTGGGAGTTGGGTTAAAATTTTTATCGACGATATCTATGGCAATTGTCCTGAAATGAGGGGAAAATAACTCTAGTTGTCTTTCAAGCTCTTCAATTGAGTCGGTGAGGGGAGCAGGAATGAATTTCATACAAACATTATATAGTATATTTATAGGTGCTTGTAGCAGATAGGCGACTGCAATGGGGCTCTAAATCAACTACAATCTCTCCATGTCTCCCAACCTCGCTTACTATGTGGCCTACTCACACTTTATCGGTATTGGTCCGCTCCGATTCAAACACCTGATGATCAAATATAGGAGTCTTGAGAAAGCATATAGCGCTCCATATAAGGATTATCTACTAGCTTTTGGTCCTGACATAGCCACGAGATTTGATAGATTCAGGCGATCGTTTGACCCACTAGAAAAAATTAGAGAACTTACTCAAAAGGGTATCCAAATTATCACTCCAGAAGATGCTTACTACCCAGCGATATTTATACAACTCAAAGATATGCCAATTTGTCTCTATGTGAAAGGCCAAATCGAGAATTACTCTTCTGGACAAGATACGTATGTAGCCGTTGTTGGTACGCGTAAATCCTCAGATTATGGCGAATATCTTGCCAAGAGGTTTGCGAGTGCCTTAGCTAAAGCAGGATGCGTAGTGGTTTCGGGGATGGCAATCGGCATAGATAGTGAGGCTCATGAGGCGGCCTTGGCCGTTGGAGGAAGAACAATTGCATTCTTAGGTTGTGGGGTAGATATTATTTATCCGCCATCAAACAAAGCTTTATACGAAAAAATTATTCGGTCAGGAGGGCTGTTAATTTCTGAGTTTCCTCCAGGTATGACAGTTGTCAAGGGATTGTTTAGGGCCCGTAATCGACTCATTTCGGGAATTGCCAAGACTGTTCTTGTTGTTGAAGGAACAAAAGATTCTGGAGCATTGATTACTGCACGGTACGCTCTCGATCAGGGCAAAGATGTGTTTATTTTACCAGTGCCTCTTAACTCACAGCTTTCCGAGGCACCGATTGCATTACTTAAAGAGGGAGGACAAATGTTGACTTCCCCTGATCAATTACTAGCTTATTTGCATTTTGATTCTTCATTACAAGAATCTACTATCGATTTTTCTCGCTTAACATTACCTGAGAGAGATGTTATGGAGCTTATTTCATACTCTCCCCGCAGTATTGACGAATTAACGCGTAAACTGCAGAGATCAATTATCCAAAATTTAGAGATATTATCGTCACTTGAACTAAGAGGATTAATAATAAAAAATTCAGAAGGTAAATATACAATTAAGCATTAAAGATTGTCTAGTTTGTGGATCCTTCGTAAATATTTTTCTTCTTCTTTGGGTACTGCTTCGATAAATGCATCAATCAGTTTTTTGGCTTTTTCAAAATCGACAAAATCTGCAGGTATTGCAAGTACATTGGTTTGATCATCTTCTCTCATATTTTTGACCTGCACTTCGTCAAATCCCAGACCACTGCGAATACCTTTCAATCTATTGGCGGCGATATCCACACCAACGCCAGATGCGCAAATGACAATTCCGACAAATTCGAGAGGGTTTTGGAGCACAGCTTGGGCGACTTTTTGGGCATAATCGACATAATCGTCTCGTGGATCTTTTTCGAAATTGCCCATATCCTCGATGCGGATATTTTTCTCTTGAAGATACTCAATGATCTGGTTTTTTAATTCAAATCCGCGGTGGTCAGCCCCTATAAAGACTGTCATGAGTATAATATACCATATATGTTCGATACACATTGCCACCTCAATTTTTCAAGATTTAAAAAAAATGTTGCCGATGTCATTCAACGGGCAATTAACATCAATGTAACTCACATTACTGTACCTGGCACAGATATTGCCACCTCTCAAAAAGCCATTGAAGTAGCTACTGGTCATGAAACTATGTATGCCGCAGTTGGTATTCATCCACATCATGTGTATGAAATGAAAGACATGTCAATACACAACCACTTAGTCGAAATTGAGAAGCTTATTAGTCATGAAAAAGTCGTTGCAGTGGGTGAAGTTGGTATCGATAGACATGTATACGAGAACACTAAGTACGCTGCCTACAATGTTGATGAATCATTTATCGAAATCCAAAAAAAATTATTCAAAGAACTAGTTTTGCTTGCAATAAAATATAAAAAAAGTTTGATTGTTCATAATCGTGAAGCTAAGCAAGATCTTCTTGGCATGCTGGATTCTATTTGGGAAACTTCTCTTGAAAATCATACAGTCTTTCATTGTTGTGAACCAGATGAGGAACTGCTTGCATTTGCACAAGAACACAAAATGTTTATCGGAGTTGATGGAGATCTAACATATTGGCAAGAAAAACAAAATTTTATTAAAAAAGTACCGCTATCAATGCTTGTCTTAGAGACGGATTCACCATTTCTTTTACCCGAACCATTACGTACTCAAAGATTATTTCCCAATGAACCCAAAAATATTCCCATCATCGCCGAAAAAATAGCCGAGTTAAAAAATATCAATAAGGAAGAAGTAATGCGACAGACTTTTGAAAATAGTTTACAACTTTTTCAACTGAAGTCACCAAAAAACTAGGGAAAGAATTAAAGCTACAACAAATCCTATTTCGTACGATCCCATGAGACCACCGATCAATCCTCCCAGTGCAAATACTCCGATCATAAGAAAAACATTGAATTGATTTTTGATTGCCACAGCAAAATGGATAAACATGATGTAGACACCGCTTGCGACAATATAAAACATGAGATCCATATGAAAGTTATTGCATGACAGTTAAAAAATCTTTTTTGAATTTATCTCTAGAAAAAAATTTACTGCGATACTTGGATTTTGTAGCATATAATTTTCGTGTATCCTCGTTGAAATAAAGTTCACCGATTTGATTGGCGATGTTTGTATAATCGTCAAAATTGGCAAATAAAGCAGCGTCGCCAGCAGTCTCCTGCAATACATCTATGCTAGATAGTATTGAAGGCGTGCTGATAGTAGCCGCTTCCACAAAAGAGAATCCAAACCCTTCATCTCTTGAAACTAAGACATTGCAGTGAGCATTTTTATACAACACAATTAATTCTTCATCGGACACATATCCAGGAAACATAAATCGTTTGTCGTTTTTGGTTTCTTGTAGAAATTCATGCAATTCTTTTTGCCATGGATGATTGAGATTGTCAGTAGTCTTAAAAATTTTTCCTACACAAACGCATGTAATATTTATTTCTTTGATTGCACGGGCCATTGTCACAAGATTTTTATTCCATGTTGCATCACCTACATATATGCAATATTGATTCGGTAGTGAAAAATTATCCGCACTTTTTTTATAGATTATTTTTTCGGAAAAAATTTTGCTTACTGGAGGGTAAATGACTGTAATTTTTTCATCGGGCAATTTGAGTAGGTTTATAATATCTTTTTTACTAGCAAACGAGTCGGTAATAACCAAATCATATTTTTTAAGAGATTGTTTATTTAAAAATACATTGAGATTTCCTCTTAAACCAATTGGGAAATGGTGAGGATACTTGAGAGGAATAAGGTCGTGAATTATGGCAATGTTGAGACGAGCACTGGTTGTTGGAACTGGCGGTTGGAGAAAATTGAAAAAAGGATTGACGAATACTGTATCGTGTGAAACTTGGCTTATATCATTGGTAAATTTCCAATCACTGAAATTTTCTCGAAGCACTTGTAGGTAGCGTCCAACCCCTCGTACTCGACTCATTTCGTCTGAAGCAGTTGGATCGTACACAACAACTTTATTCATGGTATATATTGTAGTATAATCGATTACTTCGTGGCGAATTATGGAATCAACTAATTATTCGCCCGTCGAAATTCGACGACCTTCGTTTCGCTCTACTGTTGTAGGCTGCATGGATGAGGGGATTCACGTAGGAGACGGGCAATTCTATTTCGGTATGGGAGGTACTGGTCTTTCACGTCTTGAAGGCGGTGACCTAAAAAAATTTCCTATTGAGAGCAGATTGCTTACTGCAAAAGTTGCACCTGTGGCTTTCCGTGCTCTGAATAAAATTTCTTCTGACTTAGGTTTGCCAATAAACTACACCAGTCATCATGGTTGTGGTTGGGCAGCTGCACAAGGGTTTGAAACCGATGAGGAGGTTGTGCATGAAACTGCACAAATGATAGGTCAATTCTCAGAAGATGATGTGAATTATGCAGGTCATATTACTCCGTCTGAGCACCTCTTAAGCCTTACAGCAACAGCGGATGCATGTCTTAAACGGTTTAGCCACGAACATGTTGCTAAAGGTATCGCTCTCACCATAGGTGGAGGTATAACAAGACTTGAAAAAGAGGCGTTGGAAACTAAAAATGGACCTTTATTCATCATTAGTGCTGATTGGGCCAGTAGAGCATTCAACTTTCTTCCAGAAAAAGATATTATCAAATTTCTGGAATTGCAAGTTAGAGTAGCCAGCAGCATTATGGGTGAGTCTCGTCCTTTGCCTATTTATATCCATAACGCCAAGCGAATCAACTCTGCCGCAAGAGATCAAAATAATGTTGTTGTTCAGCGCCTACATTCAACCTTAAGTAGAATATTGATGTAAGGTATAATTAATATATGAAACTTACTAAAGAGCAAATTTATACTCTTGTTTCACAGAATCATTATCTTCCCAAAAACAAGTTTCTGAGTCGTTGTGTGGATGGACGATACCAAAATAGTCCTGATTTACCGGCTCTGGCTATACCAGGAGGCGATGCTGGGCAATTGGCAGTTATTTACTCAGCTGCAAATCAATATGGCTTCACAGTAGACGAGCAAAAGACGTTATATACACTTCTTGATGTATTAGGCAGTAAAAAATCTTTTTCATTTCACTCCGATATGCACGTTGACGCAAACGTTTTGGGTGGAGGGTGTGGCCATCTGAAACAACTACAATTGGATCCAGATGCGTATAAGATCGACAAATCTCAACTTGAGACAATAATCAAAGTACAATTGCCTTGTGTGATTGATTACGGCTCTAAACAGACAATTCTTGAAGGTGAGCACAAAGAAGGCGCGGCACTGCAAGTTGAGGGTGCATACGGAATTTTGCCAAGTTCGAATATAGAAACTGAAACAGGCAAAATGGTAGTTCAGGTTTTCATATATCACAAAACTTTGGTCGATGAAAGACATAAAGTGCTTGCAAAAAAATTGATTGAAGACAAAGCCGTAACAATGTATGATGATTTGGACGAAATATACTTGTCACAGGTGTTATCGGAAACAGCTGAATCGCATGTCTTCGAAACCCTCAAAAGGTTGGCGAAAGGTTTATCGCTCTATAATATTACTTTTAAAGACGAAGACGAATTTAAAGTTGAGGAAATGGGAACGATCTAAATTGTTCAAATATATTTATCATGGCGACACATAAACAATTTGAGGTAGAGATCAAGTGCTTGCTTGGTGAAAAGGCCAAGGCAGATGCATTGCTTGCCAAAATTAAAGTCGATCCGACGTTTGCTCTGCATGGGAAAAATAAACAACTTAACCACTATTTTGATGGCGGAGATCCTCGGAAAATACTTAAGAATTTACTGTCAAGACTGTCTAAAGACCAAATTACGCAATTTCAGTATGTGATTGATCACGGAAAAAATTATTCGGTCCGTACAAGGCAAGCTGACGATAAAATTATCTTTGTACTTAAGGGTGCAGCCGACGAAACTACTAGCGCCAATGGCACGGCTCGACACGAGTTTGAGGCTCTGTTGTCAGATTTTTCCCTCGATGAACTCGATAAAATTATCCTTGACTCAGGCTATCGATATCAAGCCAAATGGTCACGTGAAAGAGAAGAGTACAACTATAAAAATATGATTATCACCATAGACAAAAACGCAGGGTATGGCTATTTGGCAGAAGTGGAGAGAGTTGTTGGTGATGAGAGTGAGCTTGAAAGAGTAAAAAGTGAAATTCGCGAAGAATTGGTCGGGCTCGGCTTAGAAGAACTTCCCCAAGATCGCCTCGCCCGTATGTTTGACTACTATAATAGTCACTGGCAAGACTACTACGGCACAGATAAAACCTTTGTAATAATATGATGATCTATTCCTAACTTGTTTGACCTCTTTTGACTTCTTGGCGTTCTGACAACAAAAGACTATCATTATAATTGATGACAGAACAATCTCCGCTACCTACTGAGATCGCTTTTGATGGTCAAACATTGAGATATTCACAGTTGCATCTCATGTTTGGATCAACTGAACCAGGACAGATTTTAGCTTCAAGAACGCGTTGGGACCGATATAAGCCAGATTTTGTGACCAATAATGAATGGATAAAAATGTTTGGATCCGATGTTAATAATTTTGAACATATGAGATTAACTTACGGACAAACAAGATGGTTCCTAAGAGAATGCCAAAGTCCTTCGGGTCAGTGGAATGGGCCAATTTCAGAGGAGGCAACGTTTGATCAACATGAGCAAGAAGACCTCATGCTTATGGCAATAGTTCATGATTGGGGTGAAGCTATTACTGGAGACAAAATGCATGATTTAAAAACCGACGATGAGAGAAGTGAGGAAGCAAGACAATTCAATGCCCTGGTATTAAATACATTCGGGAATAATACCTATAAAGCACTTGCCGAAAGAATCGTAGATGTTGCTGAAGAGGCAGAAAGTAAAACTGCCACAAAATTAGGTAGAGCTTTTAATGCTATAGAACGGATTGGTTTTTCATCTACGGGATTAAGGGCGTGGAGAATAAATAATGCACAAGAAAATGAGGCAATGCAAGAAGCATGTTTATGGATGGCAAGTAATGCAACTGGTAACCAATTAGTTAGGTTAGTCGATTTTTCGCGAACATATCCTCCTGTTAAACGATTTCTAGAAATCCATAGCCATACAATTTCAGACTTATTAACAAATATGCACGAAGATATTTTCGAAAAATATACAGATGGGACAGAAAGAGCGGCTCAAAAACAAAAGTTTATAAAAGCTCAAGAAGTTTGGAGTCAGTATGCCTAAGGACAAAATAAGTGATCATCCCGAATATCAGTATCTTAATCTTCTTAAAGAAATTTATGATCATGGTGTAAAAAATGTTGATCGAGGTACTGGAGCTATTTCCTACAGCGTTTTTGGCAGGCAGACAAGATACGATTTGTCGAAAGGATTTCCTTTATTAACTACAAAAAAAGTTTATTGGAAGGGTGTTGTTCAGGAATTGTATTGGTTTATGTCTGGTAATTCTAATATCAAATACTTAGTCGATAACAATGTACATATTTGGGATGACTATCCATATAAGTACTACAAAAGATTTACAGAAGAAAATATTTTGCCTGTGATGACTAAAGAAGAGTTTGTCCAAAAAATTGCCGACGATGATAGATTTGCTGCTAAATGGGGAGAGCTTCCACGTATTTACGGCCAATTATGGCGAAGATGGCCAACGCGGAAAGGTGGATCTGTTGATCAATTACGATGGATAGTGAATGAACTGACAGAAGATCCATATGCTCACAATGCTATTGTTAACTCTTGGAATCCTGAATATTTATATACTATGGCTTCACCAGAGGACACTTCATTATTTCCTATTTGCCACAATATGTATCAGGTATCAGTCAAAGATGGCAAAGTGCATTTAAATCTTTACCAGAGAAGCGCCGATATGTTTCTGGGAGTACCTTTTAATATTGCAAGTTATGCACTGCTTACAATTATTCTTGCCAAAGTTTTAGGTTATCAACC
>CAYLXX010000015.1:5765-10384 GCA_964387955.1 uncultured Gammaproteobacteria bacterium | reverse complement strand
TAAAATATATTTATGCAGCCAAAAATTAGTATCGTTGTTGCTATCGGTAAAAATCGAGAGATCGGAAAAGATAATAAAATACCTTGGAGTATCCCAGAAGATCGTAAACGATTCAAAGATATCACGATGGGTCATCCTGTCATCATGGGGAGAAAGACGTTTGAGTCGATTTTGAGCTATATTAAAAAACCACTTCCTGGACGTACAAATATCGTTGTTACTCGAGATCTCAACTACCATGTTGAAGGAGCAATTATTGTTCATTCGTTAGCAGAAGCTTTAGCAGAAGCTAAAAAGCACGATCAAAAAGAAATTATTATCGGCGGCGGGGGACAATTATTTCAAGAAGCGTTACCTATGGTTGATCGACTATATCTGACGATAGTGGATGGAGAATTTGCAGCTGATTCATTTTTTCCCGACTACTCTGATTTTAAAAAAATCATTCACGAAGAGAAGGGGGAAGCCAGCGGTTATATATATACTTATACAGTGCTTGAGAGATAATACTTACCTATGAAGACACTGTTTATTCAGAAGCGTGATGATGATCTGGAGGTCGTAATTATCGACTGCGTAGTCTCCGTTTAAATCAGATCTGCATGAGTTTTTTATACTACAGGGATCACCATAACCAGCTTTTAAGATATCAATGTCTTCACTATCTACTACACCGTTTTGATTAAAATCTGCACTACAAGCAAGATGTTCGGGAGTATCGTTGTTCATGTTCAGAGAGACCATATCCACTCTACTCATATAATTTACTGTTCTTTGCTGGACCACTTGTATGAGGATGAGCACGCTAACCGCAAATCCAGCTACAAGAAGTAAAGAAAGTAGTGAGCCTAATGATGATAATGACCTGGGCCAAAGTACCATATATGCTTCAGGATACGTTTCAGATATAGATTTGTCAATACGATTAACTTATAAAAATTCTCTGTTGACAAAATTATGTCCCATGGATATCATCAAGGCATATGAATAATTCACTTGCGGCTCTAGATAAAAATCTCGATCTCTATCTCGTTAAAAAAGCTCCCGCTCTCCCAAAAGGAGCTAAAGAAGCGATTGTCCAGTTTGGACCTTGGGTGGTTTTGGTGTTATTTGTGCTGTCTTTACCTTTGATATTGGCTTTGTTTGGAATTGGTACTGCGATGGCTCCGTTTGCGATGATGGGCGGCGCCAATAATGGGATTTTATACATGGTTTCGCTGGTGATTTTAGCTGCCTCTTTAGTTCTTGAAGCCATGGCTATTCCAGGTCTTTTCAAAAGACAGAAGCAAGCTTGGATGCTCATGTTTTATTCAACGTTGCTTGGTGCAGCCTCAAGCTTGTTGAATTTTAATATCTTTAACTTAATTATTGGTACTTTAATCAGTCTTTATATCTTGTACCAGGTTAGAGAGTACTACAAATAATCTCCTTAGTATAATAAGAGGGTGAGAAATTTTTTCACGGTCCATCATAGGTCAAAAAAATCCAAGGCACGATTGGGTGAAATTCATACGGATCATGGCCTGATCCAAACTCCTGCTTTTGTGCCAGTAGCTACTAAAGGTACGATTAAATCTGTTCCTCCTGAGTCTTTTAAAGAGATTGGTATTCAAGTAGCGTTTGTCAATGCATACCATCTTGTCAATCATCCGGGGGTTGAAGTTTTAAAAAAGACTGGCGGCATTCGAGGCCTGTCTCACATCGATATTCCGCTTATGTCTGACTCGGCAGGTTTCCAAGTATTTTCATTGGCCGTTAGACAGAGATTGAAACGGGCAGTCATGCGTGATGGCGAAGGAGAAGAGGCGATGGTGCAGAAAATATCCGAGGACGGTGTAATTTTTAAATCATTATTTGACGGTTCAACTCTGGAATTTACTCCCGAGAAATCGATTGAATACCAACAAGTGATAGGCGCCGATATGATCATGGCTTTTGATGAATGTACCTATCATCCGGCGACACATAAATATGCCCAAAAAGCCATGGAGAGAACTCATGACTGGTTGATTCGCTGTATTAAGGCTCATAAAAAAAATAACACTAGCACTCAGTACTTGTACGGTATTATCCAGGGCGGTCAGTATGAAGATTTGCGTAAAGCTTCGGGCAATTTTATTGCGATGCAAGACACAGAAGGTGTGGCCATCGGCGGTGTATCGGTGGGGGAAACCAAAAAAGAATTTAGGGAGCAGGTGAAGTGGGTGAGTGAATTTTTACCTGAGGATAAACCGGTTCATTTGTTAGGAATCGGCCAAGTGGATGATATTTTAGACACAATTCATTATGGTATTGATACCTTTGACTGCGTCGAGCCAACTCGCGTTGCTCGCATGGGAGGAATTTATATGACAGACCGTGTTATGAAAGTAGCCGAAGCAATCGCCGATGGCCACGAGATCTCAAGCGGATTTTATAAAGAAGATATTTTGAAGGGTAAATATAAAGGAGATTTGTCCAAACTCGACGAGCACTGCACGTGCGATACCTGCCAAAAATACACTAAAGCTTTCATGCATCACCTGTTGCGGCAAAAAGAATTACTAGGTTACACGCTGGCTTCATACCATAATTTATTTGTCATGGAAAAATTGATGGCACATATAAGGGAGCTTATTACAGCAGATAAGTTATAACGAAGTTAAAATAGGTGATAAGCCTTTTGGAAAGTTTGAAAGTCGACTTCGTTTTTACCTTCGAGTTGAACTTTGTTGATCATGAGTCGATTATCTGCATAACTCATGTTGGTAATTTTGAGGCGCTTGCCATCGGGGAGTTTTGTCCAGATGCCCGGCCATGGGTAAAGTCCTCGATAAAGATTAAAAATAGACTCAGGTTGCAGGTGGGGAAGAAGCGGATGAGAATATGTAGTGTTTACATCTCCTTTTAGGGCTTCTTGAAGGATTTCGTAGGGAATAAATCCATCTTCTTTCGTGAGTAGGCGAGTGTAGGTAGCTTTTGAGTGATCTTGAGGAATCTGGACAAAACTCTCCATATCTTGAGTCAAATCCCAAACTTCGCGACGAAACGTAGCTGCACCAAAGTCGGTGAGTTTCATTTCCAGGTCCATACGTGTATCCATCGGCATAATATCCATTTCTCGCTGGATGATGATTGGACCATGATCCATTTTTTCATCAAGTTTTATAAGAGTTACTCCGGTTTTTTTCTCACCAAAAATCAGAGAATACGCGATGGGGGAGGGGCCGCGAAATTTAGGCAGGAGAGAGGGGTGGATGTTCCAAAAACCGAAGCGCGGCTGCTGCAGGAAATTTGCGGGAATTATTTTGCCATAGGCGAAGACGAGTGCAATATCAACTGATTTAAAATCTACTGCATCGAGATCGCCGTCATAAACTGGTAACCGGAGATGTTTAGCAGTTTTTTTTACTGGAGATTCTGTTAAAGTTTGCTTCCTCCCTACTTTTTTGTCTGGCTGGGTGAAAACAAACTTGATATTGAGCGCAGTATCTTGCGCGATCTGTTGCAGGAGGGTAGCGGCAAAGTCGGGCGTGCCTAGGAAGGCAAGAGTAAGTTTCATTGGGTGAATTGTAGGGTGTTGGCAAACAATGGGTAAAGATCCTGGGTAATGCTTACATTTATCGACGTGCCGTGGTAAGGGTTGGTGGTTTGGAAGTATAATGTGTCGCCGACTTTCTTGGTCTGAATTTTGCGATTTTTAAGAGTTACTTCGGCGGTAGCTATTTTTGGGTCTTTTAACATTTTGGCTATGTCGCTTGTTTTTTCACACGAAATTACGATCATAGAAGAGGAGTTTTGTTTCAGAGTTGCGCTCATCGAAGTCTCCCCTGTCGATTTCAGAAAAGATGGGTAAAGAAATTGTACACCACACGCTTTACTACTATAGGTCATGTACTTCAGAGGTGTAGGTGAAACTGGAGGCTGTGTCGGAGGAATGCTTAAGGTGTACTTGATGGTTTTATCGGCTTGTTCGACTCGTTTGCCGTATTTAACTCCTAAAATAAAGACGGCAATCAGGAAAAGCACAACTAAAAAAGCATAGGGAAGAAGCTTTTGGCCCTTCATATAGGTACAGTCTAATACATTCTCTTGACAAAATAAAGGCCGATCTAGTATACTTGAAATTGATCCTCCTGATGTTGAAGACTAATTGAAAACTTTTCTTTACATGTTCAAGCAAAAGGGTAAGTCTTGAGTTATCAAGACAACGAGATGAGATTCGAGCCGACAGTATCGGCAAGATTCATCTAACCCACTTTTTCCTAAAGGAAAAGTTTCACATAGAACGCAGTCGGGAGGATCTTTAGGTGTTTTACCAAGAAGTCATTTTTAAAGCAGTATTCTTAATATTTAACCTTTCATCAAGTTACTTAAACACGAAATAACCTAAAGAACGAATTTACACTCTATTATGCTACCTAAAAAACGTACACGATCTGTCACATCTGAAGATCAAGCACTAGATGTCGAGAGTTTTCTCCAAGAACCATTGGAGGATAAGCCTATTATGCCGGCTCGCGATGCTGATATGGCTCCGCCTCATACTCATGCCGATTCTCATTCACACGCTCATGGCCATAAACACGGCGATGAGTCTATGGAGGCGCCACAGCAGGAGGCCAGCCAAGATGACCGTT
>CAYLXX010000015.1:0-5755 GCA_964387955.1 uncultured Gammaproteobacteria bacterium | reverse complement strand
AACATCCAGGCAAGTTACACTTTGGAAGGGAGATGTTATAATCAGCTACCCTGCCAAAGGCATCCTCGATGTCACCTTCGGAGGCTATGGATTCCTTCGTCATGACTATATCATCAATCCAGACCGTGATATTTATGTTTCTACCTCTCAGATTCGCCGTTTCTGGCTTCGTCGAGGCGATGAAGTTGAGGGTTTGGCTCGACCACCCAAGCAAGGCGAGCGTTTCCACAGCCTCCTACTTATCAAAAAAATCAACGGTGAAGAGATGACTGAGCAGAAAAGTCAGGATCGCAGACAGTTTGATCAGCTCACTTCCCTACACCCAGATAAACAGATTACACTTGAGACCAAACCAGATGTTCTTTCTACCCGAATTACCGATTTGATTGCACCAGTTGGTTTGGGTCAACGTGCGCTTATTGTGTCTCAACCTAAGGCAGGCAAAACAACGTTCCTTAAAGAGATCGCCGAGGCTATCACTCAGAATTATCCTGAGGCCAAGCTTATGGCTATCCTCATTGGTGAGCGTCCTGAAGAGGTTACTGAGCTTAAACGCTCAATAAAAGGGGAGGTAGCCGCATCACACTTTGATGAATCACCAAGACAACAGGTGAAAGTGGCGAATTTAGCCTTAGACCGGGCCAAACGCCTGGTGGAGATGGGTCACGACGTCATCGTTTTGCTTGATTCAATCACGCGTTTGGCCCGTGCCTTCAACCTTTCAGTCACAGGCTCAGGCCGCACATTATCTGGAGGTTTTGATCCTACAGCCTTGTATCCAGCCAAAAAGTTCCTCGGAGCAGCCCGCAACTGTGAAGAAGGCGGCAGTTTGACCATTATTGGCACCTGTCTCGTAGGCACAGAATCACGCATGGATGATCTTATTTACGAAGAGTTCAAAGGTACTGGTAACATGGAGGTCCACCTGGATCGTAAATTAGCCGATAAACACATCTTCCCAGCCATTGATATAGAGAAATCAGGGACACGTCGCGAAGAGCTTTTCCGTGATCCTGAGACAATGAAGAAAATTCACACGCTCCGTCGAGCTCTCGGTCTTCTATCATCAGATGAAAAACTAACCCTCATGGTCGAGAAACTTGAGAAAACTAAGACTAACGAAGAATTCCTTAAAACAATGAGTGTTGCTAAGTAACTTTCTGCTATAATCAATTCATTATGTATCGCCAATTAGCTAATATTTTTATCGAGTTTATTATCCTCCGCCGGAGGTTGGCTAGCCTTGGCTAAACTTAGTTAAAAAGGCACAAACCAACCTCCCAAAAACGGGAGGTTTTTTTATAGATAGGAGGTGAAACAAATGACGGAAAATGCAATTCAACCATCCGAAGCTCAAATCGATACAGTCTCCTCTAGTCAACCAGATTTTCGAGATGCAGTATCGCCAGTCACGCTGCCTATAAGAAGCCCAATAGATTACGCAATGGAGTCATCTATTCCAAAAAGTGCGGCAGAAGATAATAGGGGTTCGAACCTTGATGTATTGGGAATGCAGGGTGAAGAATTTAACGAGTAATATGAGAAAAATCTAACCACCAGGTGATACCAACCTGGTGGTTTTTTTGTGGCTTGACATGGGTCATAAAATAGCATATACTCCATACTAGTAGGGAGTATATATGGATGTTAAACAGCGTATAAATAGATTGGTTGGTCAATTAAAAGGCATTGAGCGCATGGTCGGAACTGAGCGTGATTGTGCGGAGATTCTCCAACAGATTTCGGCGGTCAAAAAGGCCATCGATGGCTTGTCTAAGGAGCTTCTTATAGCTGATATTTGTAAGTACGTACCCAAAGAAGAAACGAAGAATATTGAGAAAGTTGTCGAGCGAGCGATCAATTTGTAGCTTTTTGAGGCAGTTTGTCTTATAGACAGAGTGCCTTTTTATTATCTATAATGCAGATTCCTTAAAAAAATATGGCAGAACAACTCAAAGTCGAGAATGTGATTATCATAGGCGGCGGCCCGGCAGGACTGGCCGCCGCAGTATACAATTCCCGTGCCAACCTCAATCCTCTGGTACTAGCCGGTTCACCTCCTGGGGGACAGCTTATGTTGACATCAGATGTCGAAAACTATCCAGGTTTCCCAAGTATTCTTGGCCCTGAGCTTGTCATGAAGATGCGGGAACAAGCGCAAAAATTCGGTACGCGCCTTGTTGATCAAAATGTTTTGTCGGTAGATTTGCAGAAAAAGCCTTTTGAGGTTAAGACAGTCGATAACGTATATCAGACTACTGCATTACTGATAGCAACTGGTGCAAAAGCGTTGTGGTTGGATCTTGCAAATGAGCAAAAATTGCGGGGAAAAGGTGTATCTGCGTGTGCAACTTGTGACGGATTTTTTTTCAAAAATAAAACGGTTGCAGTTGTTGGCGGAGGAGACACAGCGATGGAGGATGCATTGACGTTGACCAAGTTTGCCAATAAAGTCTACTTGATCCATCGTCGCGATAGTTTCCGCGCTTCCAAAATTATGCAGGAGCGAGTCCTAAATCATCCCAAAATTGAAGTTATTTGGAATACTGCAGTAACGGATGTTTTAGGGGAGATGAAAGTGGAAGGTATCAAAATGCAGAATCTGCAGGATAAATCAGAAAAAAATCTTGTTCTAGACGGGTTATTCCTGGCAATTGGTCATAAACCTGACACCGATGTTTTTAAAGGACAAATCGAGCTTGATGAAAAAGGATACGTTGTAACAAGCGCCATGGAAGCACTGCACACATCGGTTTTGGCCAGAAAAGCGTATCATTCGCAAAATGAAGAAACCGGCCAAGGACTTTCGGAGAAACATCTTGATCATGAATCAAATTTCGATTTCGCTTTTCAATACATGACGTCTGTGACGGGTGTTTTTGCTGCAGGTGACAATGTGGATCACGTGTATCGACAAGCGGCAACAGCAGTGGGAATGGGAGTGGCGGCGGCGTTAGAAATTGAGCGCTGGCTGGAAAGCCGCGCATAATTTTTTATATATATGAAAAAAACAGGTAATCAAATGCTTGAGTCAGCCCAAAAAATTATCAGAGACACTGCTGAAAGTCTCAAGTTGCCAGAAGAAACAATACGTAAGCTTATTGAGCCGGAGCATATTCATGAAGTGACAATGAAAGTGAAAATGGATAACGGCAAAGTGCGAGAGTTTAAAGGGTACCGAATCCAGCATAGTAGTGCACTTGGACCTTACAAAGGTGGGATCAGGTTTCATCCCAATGTTTCCAAAGACGAAGTACAAGCACTAGCAACATTGATGAGTATCAAAACTTCGGTTGCAGGACTGCCTCTTGGCGGCGGTAAGGGCGGTGTTATCGTAGACCCGAAGAAGTTATCGGTTAAAGAATTGGAGCGGCTTTCTCGGGCTTACGCGGCCAAAATTGCGCCATTCATAGGTGAAAATATCGATGTACCTGCTCCCGACGTTAATACCAATCCCAAGATTATGGCCTGGATGCTGGAAGAATATGAGAAAGTAACTCACAAAAAATCTCCTGCAACATTCACCGGCAAGCCAGTTGAAGTCGGAGGCAGTCTTGGCCGGACCGAAGCAACGGGTCGCGGTGGCGTGGCTATTTTATTGGCGCTTCTTAAAAAACTAGATCCAAAAAAATCTCCTGAGAAATACACCGTTGCGATACAAGGGTTTGGGAATGTCGGCTATTATTTCGCCACAATCGGTCAGACTGAAGGGTTGAACGTTGTTTCCGTATCAGACAGTAAAGGCGGAGTGTATGTCAAAGATGGCTTGGATGTTGATGCAACCTTGAAATGCAAAGAAGAAAAAGGCAGTGTTGCAGGCTGTTATTGCAAAGGCTCAGTCTGTGATATTAGGTTCGGTCGAACTGTTACCAATGAAGAATTGTTGGAATTGCCAGTGGATATTTTAGTGCCGGCGGCGCTTGAAAATGTCATCAATAAAGATAATATGAAAAAAATTAAGGCCAAAATTATTGTCGAAATGGCCAATGGACCGGTTACAGAGGAAGCATATGAGTATCTGGCAAAAAAAGGCGTCATTGTCGTGCCTGATGTTCTGGCAAATAGCGGTGGCGTAACTGTTTCCTACCTTGAGTGGCTGCAGGGCAGAGCTAAAGAGAAATGGAGCGAGAAAAAAGTCAACGATAAGCTACAGGAATTTATGAAGCAAGCTTTTCACACGATTTGGGAGAGATCTCAGAGACATAAAATACCTCTCAAACAGGCGGCTTTTGAAGTCGGTATTCAACGAATCATCAAAGGTTGATTTCTGCTATAATATAGACTCTGCTTTTAAGTTGTTTTTTTTACACTATGGCACGAGTTGAAATGGGCCCTTTTTTAAATAAAATCATAGAGAAAGCTCCGAAAATTTGGAGGGATCATATAATGCCACAAAAAAAGCGGGAGGTGAGGGATTATTCTGAGGCAATCACCAGAGATTTTGTTCAGGAAGAGCCTGATCTTGACGCATCTTTCAAGCGTTATTTAAGAAAAATAGACACTACCGAATTCACACAGGATTTAAATACGACTAAACTTCATCCGCGTATGGTAAATATTTCAGGTGAAGAGGAGAACTGAGCTTTTTGAGCTTCTGTGGTAAAATGAGGTACTATCATGCATGATTTGCGGGCATTTTTGTCCTTTCTCAGGCGTTATTTTCAACACCACCTCGTCCAGATGGGGTATAGAGTGGAGCACCTCAAAGACATTATCGTCGCGTTTCTTATAGTTAAGCGCGGCCGCTACTCAAGCTCATTTCTCAATACGTCATTCTTTATTCTGGTCGCGGCCGCCCTCATTGGTGCCCCGACAATCGCCGAAAACAACCCTTTCATAAGCTCCCTTGACCAAACGCGTTCCTACACAGCCGGCATTGTGGCTTATAATCCATACGAAAATTCGCTTTCAACTATTATTTCCTCCAAGCCTCGAGATAAGGTTATTGACTATAAAGTAGTCGGCGGAGATACGATTTCGACTATAGCCAAGAAATTTAATGTGTCTGAAGATACTATCAAATGGGCTAATGACCTAAAAACAGACACCATCAAGCCCAATCAAACGCTCAAAATTCCTCCTGTGACAGGAATTGTTCATAAAGTCAATGCCGGAGACAATATTTACACGATCGCCAAAAAATACAAAACTGACGCACAGAAAATCGTCAACTTCCCGTTTAACGACTTTGCAGATCTCAACACATTCTCCTTAACTCCAGGCCAAACTTTGTACGTACCTGATGGTATTTTGCCTGAGGAACAGCCTAAGTACGCATCGCAACAATTCTTTGCCCAGGTTCAAGCAGGCGTCAAGGGATCATCGAATTTCATCTGGCCAACGAACGGTATTATTACTCAATACCCTGTTTGGTACCATATGGCGCTTGATATCGCCAATCCAGCCCAGCCTCCAGTTTTGGCTGCCGACACAGGTACAGTTGTTTATGCAGGCTTCGATTATTCAGGATACGGCAACCACATTATTGTAGATCATGGCAATGGCTACGAAACCTTATATGGCCATCTCTCTCGCATCGATGTCTCACCTGGGCAAGTCGTGACTCAAGGCGCGCAAATTGGTGTCATGGGATCGACTGGAAGGTCAACAGGTACTCATCTACATTTTGAGATCCGCTCAGGCGGCACACAGCTGAACCCACTTAACTTCCTGAAGTAATTACCATATTGCAAGCCACGAGAAGTCAACGTCTTGAAACGCAGGAAGATCTATTTTTATAGTAAATTCTGTGGTT
>CAYLXX010000014.1:0-23320 GCA_964387955.1 uncultured Gammaproteobacteria bacterium | reverse complement strand
CGCAGGACTTAGATGGTTGCCATTGGATTCGTATGTAGGATAAAGAGCCTCATTACCAGATCCATCAACAACTGGATTACCATTGGGATCATGACTCTCAATTGAGGCAAGGTCAAATAAGATACCTCCATTTGTTTGAACATACTGTCTAACTTGCGCATTAAAAATTGCCTTTTCGTGATTATCTGCAGCTCGATTGGTACTTAATTCAAGGGGCATAGTAAACCACACAAGTTTGACATTTGGATATGAAGACATAAGACCCAACATTTTGTCTCTGTAAAGATTCCAGGAAGTCAAACCATTATGTAAATCATCGTAAATATCAGTGAAACATAGTTTCATAAACGCGATATTGGCCACCGCTGCTATTCCTCCTCGCATAGTGCTATCAAAACCATTGATTTTTTGGTCAGGATAGCCATTGTCTCCATCTGAAAACTCACCGAAACCATTGGCAAAATTCTGGGGTGAAGGTGCCCATTGTGATGAAAAATTATAGCGACCGGAATTTTGACTTCGAAGAGTACCCATTCCCTCCATAATGTAGGTCCCCACCGAGTGGTGATCGAAAACGATCTTTTGTTGCCTTATTTGATCAAGGTAAGATTGGGGAATTGCACCAGCATTCAGGTTGTGATAATCGATCACTACAGCCGGTACATTAACAGGCGGTGCCAGAGGAGCTTGTGTTTCAACGACTCTTGTTTTGGCCTGAGTATTAGTCACTTGCTGTTGTTGAGTTGAATTAGAAATAACAAATATTCCGACCGATAAACCGACAACTACAAATAGCGAGAGTAGTAAAAGCAAACCCCTGTTTGAGGAGCGAGGGGGATTTTCGGGAAGTTGTGTTGATTCCATATGGATACTCTTACATTATCTGTAAAAATCGCAAATGTCAAGAGATAAACGATCATGCGGCTTGTTATAAAGATTATTTCCCAGTTAACCGTTTGAAGCTAGAACGACCTTCGAAAAAAGGTCTATATAAAGGATGTGTGTATTCCACAGCAATGTACGGAACTTGCACAGCCCCCATGCGACGCTTGAATTCGGCTACTTTTTCGGGACCTTCTCCCAAATCTAGATACTGAGCGCCTTGGTCTTTGGCCCATTCAGCCGCATCTTTTATTAAAACACCAGATACTGGGTAATTGATACCAAGAGTATCAATGGCAGTATGATCTACTCCAATCATCCAACTACAGGCTGTCTGATCATATCCAAACGCACTCACCATCATACCGATCGGCTGATTGTCAAAAGAGACAAGCGACATATGCACCAGCGGATCATCATGGTGTTTATCCCATATGATTCTTGACATATTTGGAGGATACGGCTGATTTTTTCCCTGATTCTTGTATGATTCGGCAAGAAATTTTTCGAGTAATAAAAATTCTGCTTCAGAGGGTTGACTGACTTCAATTCTAGGATCAGAAAGAGTTTTACGAATACCTCGCCTCATACCTTGATCTGCCGATTGTAGTAAATCGTCCTTTCTTAAATCCATTATTCTTGAAGTCATGGGTTTTACTACATAACCTACTTCCTTTATTTGAGTAGTATCAAAATGTACACTCGGCGGAAAATCCGTAAGCAGTTTACCAATACCATGATGACTCAGGTAATCTTTAATTTTAACTAAAGTTTGGGGTAAGATCTCATGTGCGACCACTGGACCTGTATATCTAGTAGGAACAGCTTGAACAATCCCCAATGGTCCTTTTCTTTGTATAAAAAATTGTCCGACTCCTTGTAATTGTCCTTCAGTTGAAATACCAATATTGGCAAGTTTCATACCATAAATCTCGGCCATTGTTTCTTTGATTTCAGGACGATTGAAAGCACTTACTTTATCGGGATTAGATTTTAAAAAAAGGGACAGTTCATCACGTGTGATCTTGTGGATATGTAATTTTTCGTCTCTTCCTTCATGTTCGATTCTATTCATGTATTAAAAAATTATAACAATTTTCAATCGAAAAGTCAATTACTATAGGATGTTGGTGTGCAAATAGATCAATTGCATTGGTTCGATTGCAACGATATAATAACTCGTTATGCCGCGTTCTCTTGAACAGGAATCTCCACCTCGTGAATCAAATATTCAAGTACATTTGGAAAGAGAAAGAAAATATCTTGTTTATTTTCCTATCGAAGAATACGAGACTTATGAAAGTGAAGAAATAAAGCAGGGATATATGCCGGATGAGGAACGTATAAGACGCGCTGTCAACGGTGAAGTAAAAACATATACAAGAAGCAGGAAAGAAGGTAAAGGAAGAGATCGAATAGAGACCGAAATAGTTATAAGTAAAAAAGAGTATAAACAATTATTGTCTGAAACAGGCAATCGACAAGTAGTTAAAACTCGATACCATATCCCTTATCCATATAACGGCAAAGTATATGATATACATTTTGATGTCTACAAAGGACCTCTGGAGGGTCGCTATGTGGCTGAAGTAGAGTTTGAAAATGACGAAGATGCAGACGATTTTTTCCCTCCTTATTGGTTTGCAGAAGAAGTTACAGGTGTGAGCGGCTTCTCAAATCAAGATTACGCCAAAGAAGTTGAAGCAATGAAATCTAAACGATCAAAGTGACCCCACGGGTTTGGTGTTGGTATCTAGTGTGAGATGACTTTAAAGTTTTTATTTTTACATTCCTGACTAAATTTATTTAATACCGATCTGGCTCTTTCATCATGAACTAATCGATCAAGGTGTAAAAAATATGTATGAATTTTTGAGGGTTGAGAAGGGAATGGATAAGTTGTAAAGTCATCCGCTCCAAGTAGCTTTGATCTATACGTTTCCATAGTCTTATTTGTACTTCCTGTAAGGTATTTTGGTTTGTTAGGCCTTGGTTCTCCTTTAAATATGTCCATTAACTCACCTGAATTAAAGTTATGATCATTTTCCCACCATTCTAAAAACTGATTTAGAGCATAAGCATATATCAAACTATACTTAATTGCATTTTGGGGAGATGGCTCGACAGCTCCCTCAGGAGTAAAGTGCTGCTCCCACATATACTCAGTCGGGTTTTCAGGTGAAATCCCCCTTTGAGAAGGTTTACCTCCGTGATCAATAAGTAATATTTGCAAACCTGTATTTCCTACAGATATTATTCCAGGCACCCAAGCCCCTTCAGGTGTAATTCCGTCACTTAAGCTTGTTGGGTGCCTATATGATTGAATCAATAGAGTGGCATCCAGCGGTTGATATTTGGTTTCATGTTTAGGTAGATGTTCTATTTGTGCTTCTAACATGGGCTATTGTGACCCCACGGGAATTCGAATCCCGGTTACCAGGATGAGAACCTGGTGTCCTAGGCCACTAGACGATGGGGCCAGATCTGGGATAATTGTATCATTCTGAGGGGTTTAAGGCAAGTTAGGAGGCTAGAATTTCATGAGCAGAGTTGGCGATAAAGAACCCAATGGAAGGCAACGTTTGTGTAGCTGTTGCTGCTTGTCTCATAAGCAATGGTTCGTCTTTTCTAAAATGGTCGATATATTTGCCAAAAGCTGAAGCGTCGGGATTAAGGTACTCATTCCAACGGGAATTAGGTTCAACCGATAAAGTTAAATCAACTGGGCTGGACATAAAGACTGGTTGTTCAAAACCTTCGTCAATTTCTGCAACAGTAGGTTTTCTAAAAAAACCTTCAAGCAATATGCCTTCTTCATCTGGCGGCACAATACCATACTTCTCATCAAAATCATATCTTTGAGGCAATCGAGAAAGCGGATAACGGCAGCCATCCAACATAACTGCGTAATAAGCGTTGTCTTGTAAAGGAACTAAAATAAGACTTCTTTTATCTGTAGATATCTGGTGGTGTACGTTCTCGTGTAGTTGAGAAAATCTGGTTGATTTATCGGGAATATGACCTAATTCGTATTCAAGAATAGCCGCAACATCAACTGTCTCATAAATCACCAGTTCAGCACCCTCTGGTTCTTGTTCATCAGCCTGCATCCGCTCACGCATGAGTATATCTTGCTCTAGTGGGTTGAAGCTGAAACCCTGATCAATAAATACCATTGTCATTGGTATACATCTATTGTATGTATTTGTCAAGTATTAACCGCCTAAGGTGGTTGACAAAGGCCTGTATTTATAGTAATATTTTTATACATCCCCACTCATGGATCATTAGGGGGATTATTTTTTTATACATATGAACAGAGTCCAATTTACCCAAGAAGGATTTGAAAAAGTCAAAAAAGAACATGAAGAGCTCACGAAAAATAAGCGTGAAAAAGCCGTTATTCGACTTCAAACTGCCCGTAATATGGGTGATTTATCCGAAAACAGCGAGTACGCAGCTGCCAAAGAAGATTTGGCATTTGTTGAAGGACGTATACGTGAACTTGAAGAACTCATCAAAAACGCTGAGATAATCCAGAGCAATCACACCAACGGCGGTGCTGATATTGGCGATAAAATCACAGTTGAAGTAAATGGTAATAAAGATGAATATCAACTTGTTGGTGAATTTGAAGCCAACCCGCTGGAGAAAAAACTTTCGACTACATCCCCTATCGGTAAAGCAATTTTTGGTAAAAATTCTGGTGAAAAAGTTGAAGTACAAGTACCAGCCGGCAAGGTTATTTACACAATAGTTGAAATCAAACATCCCTAACCTCTGCTATAATAATCTCCATGGCACAAGCAGATGATTTCGTCGGGCAACGGGAGAGACGGATTGAGAATTTAAAAAAACTGCGCGAACTCGGTATTAACCCCTACCCTGCCAAATCTCATAAAGACCGCAATAATCAAGATGTTTTCGACCATTTTCCTGAGTATCAGAATAAACAAGTCACACTCGCCGGCCGACTGATCTCTCTGCGTAATCACGGCAAACTCATGTTTGGCGACCTACTTGATCAATCAGGCAAAATCCAAATTTGTATCAAGCAAGACCAACTTGTAGCCAATCTAAGCGAATCATATATTCCCTGGGAACATCTTAAACTCCTTGATGAAGGAGATTTTATCGAAATTACAGGTACTATTGATAAAACTCAGCAAGGCCAGATCACCTTATTTGCCAAATCCATTGTACTTTTAGCAAAAAGTCTGCGTCCGCTGCCTGCCAAACTTGATGAAAAAGAACAACAATTCCGCAGACGCTATCTGGATCTGATATTGAATCGTCAAAATCTCGAGCTTTTTTTACGCAAATCTAGGTTTTGGCAAGTGCAACGAGAGTTTATGCATAAAAGAGGATTCATCGAGGTTGAGACTCCTGTCCTTGAACACGTCACCGGCGGAGCCGATGCCAAACCGTTTGTCACCCACCACAATGAATTAGATCAGGATTTTTATCTTCGTATATCAACCGAATTATATCTGAAAAGGCTTATTGGCGCAGGTCTTGAAAAGGTGTATACACTGGCGCCAAACTTTCGCAATGAAGGCATAAGTGATGAACATTTACAGGAGTACTATCAGCTTGAGTGGTATTGGGCCTATGCTGATTACCGCGACAACATGAAATTTGTGCGCGAACTGATTATCGAAATCGCCAATAAAGTATACGGAAAAACCAAATTTACTGCTCGTGGTATGACATTCGATCTGGCAGATGATTGGAAGGAAATTGATTATGTCTCAGCGATTCAAGAACGATTCAATATTGATATTTTCAAAGCCAGTGAAAAAGAGATGCTAGATATTGTCAAAAAACACGGCGTCGAGTTGACTGGCGCCATCAATAAAAACAGACTCATCGATAATTTATGGAAATTGATCCGTAAAACTGTTGCTGGCCCGGCATTTCTGGTGCATGTACCCAAGTTTTTATCGCCGCTGGCCAAATCAGATCCCAAAAAACCTGAACTGACCGAACGTTTCCAGATCATTTTGGCAGGATCTGAACTAGGTAACGGCTACTCAGAAATCAATGATCCTCAAGATCAGCTGGATCGCTTCTTAGAACAACAGTCACTGCGCGATCAAGGCGATGAAGAAGCACAAATGCTGGATATTGATTATGTTGAGATGCTTGAGTGGGGCATGCCGCCGACATCAGGCTATGGACAAAGCGAACGACTGTTTTGGTTTCTTGAGGATATCAGCGGCCGCGAAGGCACATTATTCCCCCAATTGAGAACTGAAACCGATGAACTGACAAAAAAAATCTATCCCCAAATTTTTAGTAAACAGAGTAAAAAAAAAGCCGCTCCAACAACTTCTAAATCTACTACTGCCAGGATCGATCAAAAAATAAGAGATATTGCCTTCTCAATTGTCGATAGCCATATTAAAAATAAAAATTTAGTGAAACATTGTCTGGCAGTTGAAGCGGCGATGAGAGGGTTGGCAAATCATTTTGGCGAGGATGAAAGTGTTTGGGGACTGGCCGGCTTACTTCATGATGCGGACTGGGAACATCACCGTGAACGTCCAGATTTACACACCCAAGAAACTATCAAATGGATGAGTGAAAATAATATTGCAGATCAAGAAGTGGTTGAGGCAATTTTGTCTCACAATCACGAAAACAATGGCCAGCGTCCTCCCCAATCGCGTATGGAATGGGCGCTTTACACATGCGATGAATTAACCGGCATTATTGTCTCTGCCACTCTCGTCATGCCAGATAAAAAATTAACCTCATTAAGTGTAGAGTCTGTTTTAAAAAAATTTAAGACCCCATCGTTCTCTGCAGCTGTTAATCGCGATCAAATCAAAATGTGTGAAGAAAAACTTGGTCTTCCTCTTCAGGAATTTGTGCAAATCATTCTAGGATCAATGCAGAAAAATCACGAAGCGCTTGGTCTTTAAATTATCTATTGCATAATTACTTGTGACAATTATAATGTCTTGAATATGTCTGCACAGGAAAGAGGAGAAATACCTATGGCTACACCAGTACCTTTTTACGATGTCGATCTCTCGTATGATGAGAACTTTGACCGAGGGCCATTCGGTGCTTTCGCAGATAGGAAAACATATGAATCAATCGGCGAGCCAACGTATGATTTTTTAGGTTATAAAATTCACACTCCATTTGGCATCCCTGCCGGACCACTTTTAAATAGTACCTACGTAAAAGCTGCGCTTGATAAGGGATTTGATGTTGTTCATTATAAAACTCAAAGAAGTACTGTTTTTGCAGTCAATCAGTTCCCTAATGTTTTGTATCTTGATCTTGATGGAGACTTGACTCTTGATAAAGCTGCCCAACCGCAACTTGGACTAAGAACTACAAATAAATCACCCAAGGATATAAGTATCACAAATTCTTTTGGCAATCCTTCAAGGGGCCCTGAGTTTTGGGTCGATGATTTACGTGAAGCGGTCAATCACGAAAAACCAGGACAGCTCGTGGTTATGAGTGTTGTAGGAACAGTCAAACCAGGTTTTAGCGAAGAGGATTATTTTGATGATTTTGCCAAAACCGCGGAACTAGCAGCCCAGACTGGAGTGAAAGTTGTCGAAGGCAATTATTCCTGTCCCAATGTCTCAAACGAAGGAGTCCTTTGTTACAACCCTCAGGCAGTTGAAGTCATCAGCCGCAGGATGAAAGAGCGAATCGGCGACATTCCCCTTCTTATCAAACTTGGATACTACTCAGAAGAGCAGCAGGAATTATTAGAAAAAATAATACAAAGAGTTTCGCCGTTTGTTGACGGCATATCCACCATCAATACCATCGCCGCTCCTATTGTGGACGAAAATGGTAATCAAGCACTGCCTGGTCCCAATAGACTTAAAAGCGGCGTCTGCGGCGCCGGAGTGAAATGGGCAGGACTCGATATGGTACAAAGACTTGCTCAAATTAGAGATAACGTACATGGCCAGTTTACCATCATCGGTGTTGGTGGCGTCATGACTCCCCAGGATTATTTTGCTTATCGTGACGCCGGAGCCGACTTAGTCCAATCGGCCACTGGTGCCATGTGGAACCCATATCTAGCTCAAGAAATCAAATCTGCACAGTAATTTAACTTTTCGCGCTGCCGTTGGACATAGCTAAATTCTCAAGCGTCACACTTGCTACCTCAGGATCGGTGATAAGAGCGATTCCCATATCAATCGCTCCTTTTCGAATCAATTTACCATCGGTAAACTCTTTCGTCTCCTTCACCTTAGCGCGTGTGGGAATATTGATGATAATGTCAAAAATCTTCCGGTGTAAAAGATCGCCAATATTAGGCGCTTTACCAATCTCGGATAATTTATAAACCATGGATGTTTGCACTCCTTTATCTTTCAAAAAATCATGTGTGTGCTCAGTGGCGTACAAAATGGCGTTGGGATTTTTGGCGAGTTTCTTAATCGCTGGCAGCAAATATTTTTTGTTCTCTGCCCGGCCGATGCTCAACAATATATACTTCTTGGCCGAGGTGATAATGGCCGCTTGTCCATAACGCTTTTTATTCCAATCGCCAGTCTGCATATTCAGAAGTGAAAAAACTGACACGTTACGTATATCTTTTTCACCAAATACATATTGGACTACTCGTTCGTTACCAATACCGTAGCCTGCATGGGGAGCGGTGCGCTTTTGCTTCATGATATCCAAGTACCACTTGAAGTCTTCATACTTGCCACCTCGTTTGATATGCAATTCATACATCTTTGATGTAATCAATCTCTCGTTGAGTTTATCAAAGTCATGCTCGCGCACCGCCGAACCAGTCCCTTCACCCGCATGTGGGAAAATTAAATCAGCCGAAAGGCATAATCTGTCATCTCGCGTTGAAACTTTCATATTAAAAAACTTGATTTCCTTCGGATACTTCATGATAAAAACCGGTAGTTCTGTACCCTTTTTATTCAGTAGCTCCACAATTTTCGCTTCATGATCTGCTTTCAAGTCATCACCAAACATGACTTTCGGGAAACCATTTTTATTCAGCAGTTTGACTGCATCTTCGTAGGTAATTCGTAAAAAATCATGTGTTGCGGCATACTCAATTTTATGGACATCTCTTTTATATGCCTTGCGAAGCACTTCGCCGTTATCTTTTAGGATTTTGTGCATCATGGCCTGGATTGTCGACTGAATACTTTTTAGGAGTTCCTCATACATTTTATCCTCATCATATGTTTCTCGGCTCATACCTACAGTGGGCGACGAAAACTCTTCCTCAGTCAAACGAAACTGTCGTAGATGTCTGTCGTCTTCCTCTTCCTCATCACGTCCTGAGTGGATCACTGTACAAACTGCCGAAAATGTTTGGAGCGCCTGCTCGAGTGCCAGTTGCCCAGTCTGGGTAAAAAATAACGGCAGATCCATACGGTTGCCTACCTTAAACAGCGTGTCAATATTCTCGCAGGCGCCTGTGATACCGACGATCATGGGCACATCCACATAGACTCTCCCGCGGTCTTGATAATTTTTATACGCGCCTTGATTAAGACTTTGATTAACTTGCACAAGATTTGAGAAATGAGTATCGAAGTCGTAGGAAAGTTTTTTTCCTTCTATGGTGAGATCTATATGTTTCATAAATCAGGGTAATAAATTTTAATGAGAGTGCAAAAAAAAGGAGCGCCTAAGCGCTCCGCTTTAAAACCAAACAATATTTAGAATCTTTTGCATTCTAAATAATAAATTGTAGTCTACTAATATTTTTTGTCAAGTTAATTTTAATCTATCTGATATGTAGCATTATAGATTGAACTACTAAATAATACTTTTCTTGTCGCATATAAACTGCTACTATTTAAGTAAGACACGTATGGTAGTTATTTTGTCCGCCGCGGCAACTGAGGAAGATATTACTAAAGCCAAAGAAGACTACAAAACATACATCAAAGTCACGGCAGATGTTGTCAATGGCTTGATTGCCATTGGTGGCGAATATCATTACGACGCCGAGCAAGAACTTTTAGAAAAGGGTGCTAAACAAGCTAGTATTTGGGGAGGCGGAGTAGATTTAGTCGCCCGGCGCATAGACTATAATGCCATGATAAATATTCGATCCGGCACCAATAAAAGTACAGAAATTCACGATGAAACAGTTAAGCAACAATTTGCTCAGTTAGTCAAAAAATTTTTACCTGACTATGTCGTATAACAATCAATATTACTTACACTTCGTCACCGATTTGAAGCGGGTGATTTTTTGTATGGAAAATGGCGACACCGAGGGTGCAAAAATTTTTCTCAAGCACGCACATAAAATCTTCGAACAAAACCTGAAGCTGATTATGGATGGAGAGAACCAAGAGCTCAGATTTAACCATGTGTGGATTGATATGTACAATCAGACTTTCCCCACGAGTCCTGCAGATCAGAAAAAATACTCTGAACAGCTTCTCACCCTAGCCTCGACTATCTTCCTGCGCAGCTCTGCCTCAAGATCCTATAGTATTTGAATAACTACTTCTTTTGAGCTATAATATAGGCACTTAAAAATATCCTTGGGCCATTTGCTGGCCTTTTGATGTTTATAAGTACATTTCGTTTGCACTTTGACAATTTGCGGAAATTAATTGGAAGTTAGTTAGGTGAGTCAAAACCTCCGCTTTAAGGGTATCTGCAACCTTTAGATTGGAGGTTTTCACACTCACATTTACAAGTAATTGCTACTTGTCTACTGCTTCCAAAAAACTAACAAACTTTTAGAATCGAAAGGAGAAAGAAAATGAATCATGAACTTCCCGATGATGTTATGGATCTTATCGTCCAGATAGCAGATGGCCTTCCCGGTGTTGCAATCAGATGCGTCGAACTTTACGTGAAGTATGGCAAGAAAGAACTTGAAATGCTTCAAGAGAATCGCATAACTGGCACAACTTTCTCGAAAGTCCACGACATCTACAATAAGGATTTGGATAAACTACACATGGCCCTACACGACGGAAGCGCTGTACAAAGAGCGTTTCCTAACTAGAAAGGAGAAGGTATGAAAACGTTTCTTAATGTCTTAAGCAAGATATTTGGGATCCTTGGTCTACTGGGACTGTCGTTGATCGTCTTGACACGTGTCTTTTCAGCCAACATAACGGTTTCAGTCAACGGTCTGCTCGACTTAAGCTTGATTATTGCCATGTTCGCGGCAGCGATAATGCTCGAACTCTGGCGAAAGTATATTTAGAGAAAAATCTACATTATCCTTAGCGAGCGAGCCGCCCACTCTCCGTGATTACGGATGATGCGTATATGCTTGCGATGACCTAAGGAAAACTGGTAAAACAATCAGTTGAGGAGAAATAAAGTGAAACAAGAAAACTCTTGCGGCTTTCTGATCTTCGCAATGATTATTGTTCTTGGGCTCTTGATCCTTATTATGGTCTTACCACCACAT
The DNA here is from genome assembly GCA_964387955.1 of uncultured Gammaproteobacteria bacterium. Classification (GTDB taxonomy): domain Bacteria; phylum Patescibacteriota; class Microgenomatia; order UBA1406; family GWC2-37-13; genus CAYLXX01. Next base: position 12,033 of record CAYLXX010000014.1, on the reverse strand, counting down.
ACGGATCCTGAGGTGCGAGTCAACGGCACAACTGCATTTGTACCGGCCCACAAGCAATTAATACTCATTGGCAATAAGGTTAGGTATACGATCCATCGAGAAAACTATGAAATTGTCATCCAGCCTATACTCGGATTTGAACAACGAGTGAAACTGTGTGGAATCAACTGCACAGTAAAAGCAACTGTCAATCTTTTCAGCGAACTCAAGTTCACTGAGGAGGAAGAAGGAGCTTTCACAGCAGAATGGCCATTCTTGGTGCTCAGCGTCAAACACTAAAGGAGAAAGAAAAATGGAAAACAAACACGAACCAAGCTCAGAGTGGACCATTGAGGAGCGTATACAACTGGCTTCTTCACTAGCTTTGGAGATACAGCAGGCGACAGTAGGCCATAATGACATTGGCTCCAACTTTGTCTTCGATCGAGCTGAGAGAATTCGACTTGTTCTTACTGAAGATACATTGTTTCTCGAGAACAATCGCGAGGGTATCTTAACTGGCAAGATCAAATGGAGGAGGTGAACATGAAACCGTTCTCGTGGATCTACGGCAGTCCGATGAGGGCGTTTTTTGTAGTGTTCGCAATCGACTACGGGGCGATGAGTGCTATTCGATTACTGTTTGAGCCAAGGTTTTACCTTACCAAATGGTATTCATTCAGAATCGGCGACTTCATATTGCTCCCGCTATACGCGGCACTGGCAGCTTACGCGCTTCAAAAGATTGATACAACCAACAGGTATTCGAAACGGTTCTGGTATGTTTGGTGCTTGGGATTCCTTGCACTAGGCATAATCGCTCCACAACTCTTGGGTTTTGCCAAACTCCGGTTTGACAAAGGTCCAAGTGAAACCTATCACGCAGTACTGTTCTGGTTCATGTTTCCACTGATTACTTATCCGTGGCCACTTCTTGTCAAATCACCGGCGAAGAAACAAGTCATTGCTGCATTCGCATGCATAATCGCGTTTCTTTTCCTCGTGCTTTACGACAGAGTATGGAACACTGAGCTAGACGATAATCCTTGGTACAACTAGGAGGAAAAAGATGAACGTCGACATGGCGAAAAACGTCATCAAGCAAGTCCAATCAGAGAATAAGATTACTTGGGCTGGCTTTATCATCTACAAGCAACTGCGAGAACGAGGTTACTCGCGCTCAACAGCTGTCAAAGCATTGAAGTCGGCAGGATATGCTTGTTTCAAACTCTACGATGACTTTTACGATGCTGTCATGCTAGAAATAAGCGACACACCCTTACCACTACTTAAAAGGTGGAGAGTCCAGCTCATGAAGGATTTGACCGATACAGCAGGAACCTTTTGGGATGATGAACAAACCAACAAGTGGCTTGATCCACAATTACTTGAGAAATAAAAATTTCCGCAAACAACTTAGTGCATTAAAGGCACCTCGGACCATGTCGGTCCTCCCATTTTTTTGGGATTCTTATAGAGAGGTGTCTTTTTTGCTGGCTAATTGCAGGTTTGACCAAATTTGTTGCGAAGAATATTGAAGTCCTGGATATTAACTACATTATCACCATTGAAATCTGCTTTACAATTTACTGCACAAACATTCATTTCTTGTCGGAGAATATCTTGATCTTGAGCGTTTATTACATTATCACCGTTTGCATCTCCCTTACAAACTAGCTGAACATCATCTATATAATATGCTGAGCTTCCACTTAAACTTGGATGTGTCATACGAGTGTTATATAAAGCATTAAATATATTGAAATACGCAATTGGAAACGAAACTTTTCTCCACTGGCCAGAAACTATCGAACCGCCTTCAATAAATGGACTTATCATTCGATTGATACCGCCTGTAGTATTCAAATAAAAAATGATGTCTTGATAAGGCGATGGGCCAGTGCCCAAAATGTAGAATTGTATTCTATGAAAGTCACTCGTATTAACAGGTCCGCCATTATAATGCTCAAAGTCCCAACGTGAATTTGCTCCAGTGCACTGAATCATAATTGCATGACTACCGGTTCTAATATATGATGTCGCGTTGGGATCGACTGTGCAACCTGAGGATGAAGTTTGCCAAAAAGATGCTAGCTGATCATCGTATATGACATACCTTGGAGAGGGAGGAGGAGACTGAGGTATTGTGCTTGTTATAGTCAATTCTGGTGAGTTATTGACCATCATATCACCACTTTTTATTTCTGTCGCTCTCGTGTATGTTTGTGTATTGGATTGTGCGGTAGATCTACTTGATAAAAAAATTATGCTTGTAACCGATCCTACCAGAGCAAAAATACCAAAAAGAGCAAAAACGTTTTTCCAATTTACTTTATTTAGGTCTTCTTGTATTTCCATATCTGGATTTAAGATAAACTTACATAGATTTCAACCCATTGTCAAGCGTTATGCATTATAATAACCTCATGCTAGCGCTAGATTTTATACGGGAAAATAAAACCAAAGTTATTGAGGCGGCCAAACACAAAAATCGCGAGATTGAAATCGATAAAATTCTTTCACTTGATGATACTCGACGAGAACTCATCCAATCTATTCAGAGACTTCGTGAAGAACGCAATAAACTCGCCAAAGTACAAGTCACAGATGAAATTAAAATTAAAGGTAAAGATATTAAAGACCAATTAAAAACACTCGAGGAACAATTATCTAAAACCGAGACAGAGCTGAGCATTCTTCTCTCGTTTGTTCCCAATGTGCCGCTTGATGAAGTGCCCGTGGGCAAGGACGCAGCTTCCAATAAAGAGATTCGTAAACATGGAGAACCTGCAAAGTTTAGTTTCACACCCCGCTCACATCTTGAACTTGGCCAAATGCATGACTTAATTGATTTTGAGCGCGGTGCAAAAGTATCAGGCTTCAGAGGTTATTTTTTAAAAAATCAGGCGGCAGTTCTGCAAATGGCAGTACTTATGTATGTTTTCCAGCACCTTATCAAAAAAGGCTACACCCCAATTATTGCTCCATCAATTGTCAAAGGATTTGCATTGTTTGGATCAGCCCAGTTCCCATGGGGAGAGCAAGAAGTCTATAAATTAAACGATGAAGATGCTTATCTTGCGGGTACTGCCGAAGTACCGGTAACTGCCTATCACTCCGGTGAAATTTTACAAGAGAAAGATCTGCCTAAAAAATATGTGGCCTTTTCTCCCTGCTTCCGTAAAGAAGCAGGTGCGTACGGCAAGGATGCTAAAGGATTGTATCGACTGCATGAGTTCTGGAAAATTGAACAAGTAATTTTAAGCAAAAATGACATTGAAGATGCAAAAAATTTACACGAAGAACTGCAGACCAACGCCGAAGAAATTTTACAAGCCTTACAACTTCCCTACCGAGTACTGCTGATGTCAACTGGCGACATGGGCGAACCGCAAATTAAAAAATACGACATCGAGACCTGGATGCCGTCGCGCAATGAGTATGGTGAAACGATGTCCAACTCGATTATGGGAGATTTCCAAACACGCAGACTTAATATAAAGTATCGTACCAAAGATGGTCGTACTCAGTACTGTTACTCTTTAAATAACACCGCAGTTGCTACACCTCGTATCTTGATTGCGCTTCTTGAAAATTACCAGAATGAAGATGGAACAATCGATATCCCCGAAGTTCTGCAATCACTTACTGGCTTCAAAAAAATCGGTTAATTTTTATTCTTTCCTCTTCCCCGATTGTAGAAATTCTCCCGAATAATAGGAGTAGTTGGTTGAGCAGTTGGTTGCTCTTTTTGGGGAACCGGCGTTGGCTTACCGTATGAAGAACATCCAGCATTGTTTTCGGTGCCTGTCAAAAAATATTCTACTCGTCCGCCGTAACAAGATTTTTCCACTATATCTGATGGTTTGGTGAACCAATTATTGCCGTCTTTATTGTAGTTATTTAACACATATTCCATGACACGGTGCCAAATAGGAGCAGCTCCTGTTACACCCGAAGTCAAAAATGGATTCATGGGTGTACCGTCGTTATTTCCCACCCAGACTGCTACCAGAAAATCCGGCGTATAGCCGATTGTCCAGTTATCTTTTTTACTATCTGTTGTACCTGTTTTAACTGCCACTTTATGACCTGAGATTTCCAGTTGATTACCTGGACCAAACGCTTGTTGCCTGGCGACATTATCCGAAAGAATATCTGAAATGATGTAAGCTATACCATCGTCAAGCACTTTAGTTTTTTCCACGGGCTTCATACTCACTTCTTCATTTTTGGAGTCCTCTAATTTAATAATATCTTTGACCGGTACCTTATAACCTGCGTTCGCAAACACACCAAAGGCTGTGGCCATATCAGTCATTTTCACTTCCCCACCACCCAAAGTCAGCGATAACCCATACTGAGAGGAATCGCCCCATGTAGTAATACCCATTTTTTTCGCATGATCCACAAACTGATCAACTCCTATACTATTTAAGACTTTAACTGCTGGAATGTTGTATGAATTGGCCAGGGCGTAGCGCAGGGGAACTCGGCCATGGAATTTACCATCATAGTTGACTGGCTTATAGACCTCTGTGTCTGAAATTCGGAAAACGGCTGGTGAATCATCGATGCTCGTTGCGGCTGTATAATTTTTTTCAAGTGCCAGTGAATACATGAGCGGTTTAATGCTGCTTCCTGGTTGGCGTAAAGCAGTTGTATCGTTGAAGGCGCCCGATGGAGCTGCAAAATAATCAGCCGACCCAACCATAGCCAAAATTTCGCCGGTTGACGGACGGGTAATAAGTATGGCTCCGTTTGACACTTGCAAATTCTGAACTTTGGCCAACTCTTCTTTGAGTATTTTTTCGGCTTCAAGCTGTAAATCAAGATCGATAGTGGAAGTCACTTTCAGCCCACCTTCTTCTATTTCTCTTGTACCAAATTCTTGCTCAAGGTCTGATTTGACATGGAAAACGAAGTGAGGTGCTTTAATCAATGTCCGCGGTGGGATAATAGCCAATTTTTCTGATTCTGCTTTCATACGCTGATCGTGAGTAATATATTTTTGATGTTCCATATCCAGCAGTACTTGGTTACGTCGTGAAACTGCCAACTGCGGGTCAATAAATGGTGAATAAATGCTTGGCGCTTGAGGCAAGCCTGCAAGTAGTGCGGCTTCTGACAAACTTAAGTCTCGCGCAGATTTGCCAAGATAGGTTTTGGAGGCTTCTTCAATACCGTACGATGAACCGCCATACGGTACTTGATTGAGATACATCTCAAGAATCTGATCCTTGGAGTAAATTCGTTCCGCCCACAGAGCAAGTACAATCTCTTTGATTTTTCTCTGAAAAGATCTCTCAGGTGTCAAAAGTGCCGACTTCACCAGTTGCTGCGTGATGGTTGATCCGCCTTGCAGATGTTTATTTAAAAGATTTTCTTTCAGTGCTCGTAACACTCCTGAATATAAAGAGACTCCGTTATGGCGATAAAAATCCTTATCCTCAAAAGCAATCGTCGCCTTGGTTACATACGGCGGCAGGTCGGCCAATTTGATCGGAGTGCGGTTTTGATCACGGTAAACCTCATAAAGAAGCCTGCCATTGCGGTCATAAATATGTGTCGATAGTGGGTAATTAATGCTGCCAATTTGTCGAGGTGAAGGCAAAGCTGCAACAAACGTCTTGACTTGAATTGCAGAGAACACGAGAAAACAGACTAGAAACCCCAATAAAAAGAAGCGTAAGCGAATGGTAAAAAAAGACAGTATGAAGCGAACTATGGTGCGTATTACTCTGGAGAAGGCGCGTGAAATGCTGACTATAAATCGTAGCAACGTCTTACCCACTATCTGGCCTGTACGAACAATAATTGTCAAGAATGCCCGCACAGCTTTTATAAAAATCGGGGTAAAAATCTTGTTTGCCTTACGAAACGGGGCGGTGAGATCTCGTTTTTTGGGTCGTCCTCGACCTCGTTTTGGCCGTAGGAAGGTAACTTTTCCAAGTGACCATTTAGTGAATTTATAAGGGGAAATAAACACCTTTTGGGTAAACTCACCTATGGCAATAAAGAAGTTGAGGACTATATAAAGACAAAAAAATAGCAGATTGGGAAAATCTCTTTTAGTAGCCTGTGCTCGTTTAGCTTTGGATTTGGGCGGCATGGGGCTATATTGTAACAAAGATTATAGGTCATTGCAATCAAAATGACGCATCTTTGATCTTAGCCTTGACAACAAGTCGCTTCCAAAATGTTCCCGGCGGTACGCAGGTGATAAGAGTTAAAAACGCATTATTGTAGTCTTGCTCAAGCACTGATATCTGATCGGGGTTAACCACAAACATATCATATACTTCATACGTATACTTTCTACCAGATACAGTGACGTCAATCGTATCACCTTTTTCAAGCGAGGGTAGGTAGGTAAAAATAGTTTTATAGTCTTTGACGTTATACAACTGGGGCAGAGTCGAGTGGCCAAAAATCGTCACATTTCCGCTTTCACCGGGTAAGGTCGTGGGCAGGTAATGGATCAGGCTTTGTGAAAGATCGTCTGTACCTACTTTAACTTTCGCGTTCAAAATATTGAGTTTGGGTATCGAAAGAGTATATTCGCTAACTGAAATATTTTGGGGTGTTTCTGATTGCGGCTTGTCAGGAAACCATAAATCCGCCCGTACAAAATCGCGCAGATTACTCGAAAAAACCTCGGAGCTGCCGAGGACAGAACTAGCCTCTTGGAGCGAACTGGCAACTTGGGTGTATGGCACAGGACTTTTGATATCGGTCTGTATAAAAATTCTCGAATACAGCCAGAAGGAAATTATGGGATAAAATGACCAAAACAAAAGCAAAGATCCTATTGTGATCGAAGCATACGAGGCAGCTTGAGCTACCCGGCGCGAAGAAGAAAACTGTTCTTTTTTATAGGAGTAAAGAGCCATAGTAATTCATCATACGAGATTTGTGGATTTTAGTCCATTGAAAAAAATTTTACGATAAATTACACTACGACCTTATATGATAGACAACTTTAAAGGTAGAGCATATAAATTAAAATCCCTTTTTCAACTTGTACTCAAAAAGTCCTCAAAAAAGACACGCAATAAGGCAAAAATGATTACACTTTAAAGTGAGTCGATTTTGATATCGATATTATTCTTGGATATCGGCATGCGGCCGGAAAGGAAAAATACCGGTGAGGAAGTAGTTTTTACTTCATACCCTGTGGCTTTAAGCTCTTCTTTTAATATCTTCTCAAGTTGCTTCTGACTTTTTCCGGCAACTTTATTGAGAATATCTTCGCGAGAAAATTTTCTTACTGCTTGGGCTTGTGTATCAACTGCCATAGTCACTTCGTCACCATCCAGTTTAGCATCTTTCACTGTATAGGCAATTTTCTCAGGAGCTAAAGCAAATCCATCCTTAACCTCGGGGTCAAGTTCTTTTTTAAGATAACTTTTCAACTGGTTGGCCGAATATGTGTAATACGTCACCCCGACTGAGGCGCTTAGTTTAACTTCCGATGCTTCTTCTCCCACCTCTTTGGAAAAGTCGAGTTTTTTGGGAGCTGCTTCAGTCAATGCTCCTAGAACTTGCTCGTCGCGATTATTTTGAACTTTTTTAAGATCTGCTTCTGCTTGCTTGCTTCCCTCAATGACTGCTTGCTTGCGAAGCGCATCGACATCGGCTTTGGCGACTGTTTTCACTTCTTTTTTGCTTCCTCCCGCCAAAGCCGCCTCATTGATCGCAAAATAACTAGACATCGAAAAATTCTCTATCTGAAATTTAGTGTTTTTACCTAAATTACTTTCTGGTCCCAAATCTGTCGCAATGGTATTTCCCTTGGCCGTACCTGGCTGTATCACGTATGAACTCCCAATGAGTGCCATTGAGCCCGAGGCCACTTTTACTTCCTCATCTAGTACAAATGAGTGACCTCCGGCAGTAAGTTTAGTGCCTTTACTAAACACATGTCCATTGTCTTCAAAATTATTGATAGTTACTTCACCTTTGGCTTTCTCGCCGACATCGCGCTTGCCAGTAGTGGTTCTTTTATCAGATACTTGTGCCGATACAGTACCTACCCGCAGATTAATTTGGTTTTCACCAAGCACCGCAGGTACAGACAGATTTTTGTCAATAGTTTGTGAAGGAAAATAGACAATAAGTTGCGTCTTGTGGAAAAAATATTCCAGTGCAAAAACGCCCAAGAAAAGCACCAACACGCCGGCTCCAATTGCATACGGAATTTTATTCCCTCCCTTGGGCATAATTTTCTTGGCCATCGGCATAACACGTTTCATCTTACTGGTAATCAGCGGGATAAAAGAAGCAAAAGCATTTTTTTTGGGAGCATTGGCAACTGGGCTAACGTATGGTTCTTCCCCATCGCCATCGTCGTCGCCTTCTGATTGTTCTTGACCAACTTCATCGCCTATCACAAATCCCATCACGCTTTTTTTATGATCCTCTACTGGAGACTTTGTGTGCATGACTTCAAAATTTTCATCTGGTGCATGGTGTGGTTGTTTTGCTTCTTCATGAGCATCAAGACTCATATGCGTACGATCGAGAATTTGGTCTTTGAATGTATCGCCCAGTGCAGTAGTCAAAGCTTCCTTAGTAAACAATTCCACCTTCGGCATTTGGATAAAAAATCCAGTTTCAAATTCGTGGCCGATTACCTCGTCGACTTCTTTCTGATAATCTTGCTCGCCAAAAATGACTAGCCGAGAAGGCAACATAGTGTCTTTTTTCATTTTTTCAAATTCACTGTTGAGGTGATGCACAAGACTGGTATTTTTTTCGATATCACTGCGGTAGACTTGCCGTCCTCCCATATACAAATACGTGCTTATATTGGTGCCATCGAGTTCAACCAGAATGGCATTCAAGAGCGTGTGATCGCGTTTTTGAAGGTGGGTTAACACTGCCTCATAGCACTGGATGTAGCCTAGAGGATGCAACTCAAGCTGTTTAAGTAGTTTTTTAATACTGGCTTTGTATGGATCTTTAATTTGTTTTGATTCGTCATCGATAAGATGTGAATGAAGAAAAAGAATTACCTTTTCGAAACTGAGTTTGGTCTCCTGCTCGATCTGGAAAAGTACATCGTCTGTGTCTTCGGTAATTTTATCCCAGCCGCTGGTGTATGATCTGACTTTATGGGCAAGTGTAGTGATAGCGTGACCCTTGATTTCGTAGAGAAACGCCTCCATCTCCTGTTCCTTAAAAAAAAGTCCGATATAACTTTCATGCGTATCTTGCTTTTTTTTAAGAAAATCAAGAAATTTCATATTGTGTATAAGATTTTAGCATAAACTCACTCTAGATGAAACTTTTTCAACACTTGGTCAACTCCTTGCTTGGCTGTTTGTAAAGCTTCAGCGTACGAAACTCCTTGGGCGGTGGCATTAATCGCATTTTCCAGATATGTAATGATCTCATCGTTGAGACCGTTGTCGTATGTGCGCGACACCACAGGCATTGAAACCAAGTTATTGGCCTCTTGAGCGACTACGCTTAAATATTCATGTGTCGAAAGCTTGTTAGCCAAGTCGACTCGCGAATATGGTTCGCCAAAAAGTCTTGTTTTGCTTTCTAGCTCGAATAATTTGGTTTCAGATTCTTTGGAGGATAAAAATTTCAAGAATTTCCAGGCTTCTACCTGGTTCTTACTGTATTTTGAGACGCCTTCAACCCAGTATGTTGCCAATGATTTGGGTTGGTTGCCTGGAAGATTGAAAGGGATGGTTGACACTTTGACTTTGAGATCAGGATTGGCTGTTTTTATAGTTTGAACTTCCCAGCTGGGTGCAATAATCATGGCTACTTTTCCACTTGTAAAAGCAACAATCGAGTTATCCATTTTCTCATCCCAGATACCTGTTTCGGCAAACTTACGGTAACTTTCAAGAGCACCGGCTGCTTCTGGTGTATTTAAGGTTTTCAAATCAGCGCCATTTTGCAGGAGCATTAATCCCAGAATATCTGAGAAATGTTCGACATTATTGGCAGTACCTAGAGCAATGGCCGATGATTGCAGTTCGCCAGACTCATTTTTAAAAGTAAACTTACTTAAAAAATTAGAATCTGCCAATTCATCTAAATTAGAAGGCGGTTTGGTAAATCCGCCTTTTTTGAGAAGATCGTCGTTATACAAGAGTACAAGTCCGTCAATTTCCAGAGGAATTCCGTAATAGCGTTTATCAATTGCCAAGTCCTTGGCGTGAATTGGATAAAATGTTTTCTCAAATTCGCTGTTACTCATGATTTGACTCGGAAGCGGCGCTACAACTTCTGTCATCTCAGGAAGCCAGGTATTATGGAAACGGAAAATATCTGGCCCTTCTCCATTTTTACCGCGTACAATCACTTTCTGCCGATAATCATCACCGGCATTCATTTTTTGATAATTTATACTGACATTGGGATTTTTGGCTTGATACTCTTTGATTAAAGGATCCATGACTTGTTTGTCTTCCCAAAGACCCCAATACGTCAAAACAACTTTTGAAGCAGGTTTACCGCCAAGAAGTAATTTAAGAAGTAAAAAAAACACTACCAGAAAAAATACGACTCCGCCTGCGATAATGAAATATTTACTTTTATTTTCCTCATACACAGGAGGAGGAATATCGCCAGGCGGTAAATCAGTCGGCGCCTGAGGCTGGGTGACCTCATCAGGCGCCGCCACATCTGAGGCAATTTCTTCGGGTTGCATTGATGCGGGTACATTTCCGCCTATTTCGATCGTTTCGTACACTGGTGGATTAGAAGCTGGTTGATTTTGAGGCTCAGATTTATTATTATCATCCATAGTTGATCAACAAAATGTTACAAAAAAAAGCACTCATAACTCACTATATCATATTGGGCCTTATAGCTGTGTTCCTCCTCGCGATAGGATTAACCAATATGTATCTGGCCAAAGAGCGACAGCTGGAAAATGCTTTTTATCCAAATATCTACATTGACGGCCAAAATGTGGAAGGCAAAACCAAAGACCAAATTCTTACTCGCTACCAGGAAAAAAATCGGCTGTTGCAAAAAATTGGTCTGACAATCATCTATAAAAACGAGCCGGTGGCGACTATCTCAGCCGATCAACTGAATGTTAAGTTAAACGCTCAGGACGTTGCTGAAGATGCCTATCTTATCGGCCGTACTCCCCACGCCACAACTCGAGTCATCCAAAAAATTGCCTCTATTTTTCATTTGAGAACGTATAAATTTTCAACGAGCACATCATACGATAAAGCCACTGTCAAAGAAGTCCTCTCTGATATCGAAAACCAGTACAATAAACCCGCTAAAAATGCACTTTTTTCTTTTGAGGATGGTCGGGTCGTCTCGTTTAGACCAGATGAAAAAGGAGTTAAGATCGAAAGTCAGAAGCTTATGACTGAACTTGAGCAAATTGTCAAAAACATCAACCAAAAATCCTCCGATCTCAAACTCACACTAAAAGATTCGGCTATCGATCCCGAAATAACGCTTGCAAAATCCAATAATCTAGGGATCGAGGAGCTTATTGGAGAAGGAAAATCTGATTACAGCGGATCAATACCTGGAAGAGTACATAATGTCGAGTTGGCGACCTCTAAATTTCATGGTGTTTTGATACCGAAGGATAAAGTTTTTTCCTTCAATGAAATAATAGGCGATATATCTGCGCAAACCGGCTACGAACAAGCCTATATTATCCAAAATGGCCGTACAGTCTTGGGAGACGGCGGCGGCGTGTGTCAAGTTTCAACGACCATCTTCCGCGCCGCCCTCAACACCGGACTGCCCATTCTAGAACGCAGTGCCCACGCGTACCGCGTGCATTATTACGAAAACGACAATAAACCAGGTCTTGATGCGACAGTTTTTGCTCCATCTGTTGATTTAAAATTCAAAAACGATACACAGGCAGCCATCCTCATCCAAACCGAAATCGATGAAGCGAACAATTTGCTCTATATACGGTTTTATGGCAAAAAGGACGACCGCCGTGCTGAGCTCTCGCCAATTACTGTGTACGACGAAGTTCCGCCTGCTCCACCTAAAAACGAAGATGATCCAACACTCCCTCGAGGCGTAGTCAAACAAGTCGAT
>CAYLXX010000013.1:0-23677 GCA_964387955.1 uncultured Gammaproteobacteria bacterium | reverse complement strand
ATCAAATTCAAGCTCTTACCAACCTTACTGAAGAGCAAAAAAAACAAATCATTGATACTCTCTCAGGTCAAACTCGCCTCAACCAGATCACAACCGAAACCGCCACACAACGTCGTCAACAAGAACTTCTCTCAACAATCAGAAACGCTTCAGGGAAGTAACATTATCACTTCAATTTGCGTAATAATTTGGCCGGACTGCCCGCAATCACCGAATTGGCTGGGAACGACTTGGTCACCACGCTATTGGCCCCAACAACGCAATGTTTGCCCAGTATCACGCCTTTCATGATGAACGAATGCGCGCCAATAAAACATTCATCGCCTATCACGGTTTTATAACCTGTGATGTAGCCGCTATCTGTAGGTGCTTTTTTGGGATCAAATAAGTTATGCTCGTGAGCGGCGATGGTGACATTGAAGGAAATAATACATTTTTTGCCTATTTTAATCTGGCTGTCCCCCACTGCTGTGAAGCTACAATTGCGGCCGATAAATGTCCTATCGTCAATGATAATTTGAGGTTGACCCTTCTCTGGTATAGTCTGGATCCAAGCGTTTTTACCGATAAAAATATCGTTCCCAATTTCCACGCCATGCATGTCGGTGAACCAGAAATCATAGCCGGGTGCAAGAAACGTATTATGGCCAATTTTTGCTCCTTGGATACGCGCAGGTATGGCAATGAAAAAACCTACTATTCGATGAAGTAAAGTCATCTTGCTATTATATAACGCCAATAGGCCCGTGGAAATCGTAATGCCGAGAAAAAGGAGAAAATTATGCCTTGCGCACCATCGAGTATGCCTTTGTGCCGAATCTGAGTCAACAGAAACCAGTGTACAGGTTTAACGAGCATATAATTGGCAAATTGAGCCGGACTTTTGGCGATTTTTTTCTCTTTAAAATCAGTCACCATCAGATTGATATAGCGACTATTACGGCTTAAATACCTCCCAAACGTCGGCGAATCCATATGTAGAAGATCGTGCTGTAGCCAACCCACTCTCCCATCCACCTCCATCACCTCATGCACGTCTTTCATGGGAAACCGCGCCCTACCCCGTTTCACGAGCCGAATTGCCCCATCTGGATACACGCCTCCGTAGCGCAAATATTTTCCTAAGAAAAAATTTACCCGTGGGAAGTAAAAAGCCACATACTCGCCATCTTTTGGTAGGTTAATTCCCTCCCGTTTCTCAATCATCGCCTGATGACGCAGGAAAAGATGCTTCTTGGGTAAATGTTCCTCATACGTTTCAAGCTCCTCCTGATTCATGCGGATTACCTGATTTATTTCTTCTGCTAGCTCTGGCGAAACACGCTCATCTGCATCAAGCTGGATAATCCATTCACCTCGTGCGGCATCTAGTGCTTTTTGCTTGTTGATATGAAACATCGGTGGATTATCGACTACAATAACCTTGGCTCCAAGTTCTCTGGCAATCTGAGCTGTCTTATCCGTAGATGAGCCGTCAACCACGACAATTTCATCGATGATCTTTTTGACTGAGTTTATGCAGACGGCAATATTCTGCTCTTCGTTGAATGTAGCAATGCAAAGAGACAATTTCATACTATATTGTATAATAATCACATGATTCAGTCTGTAAATCAGCTTTTAGCCACCGTTGCCCTATTAATTCATGCTGTGTTGGCTTTTTACCTAATTCTTTTTATTTATACCAAGATTTCGGGTAAAAAATCTGCGTTGCTGCGCAATACTTTCAAGTTTGTCGGAACTCACTCATATACATTGGCCTTTATCGTAGCGCTTGCAAGCGTCATGACGAGCTTATTTTGGTCTGAGATCATGAAATTCACTCCTTGCATACTCTGCTGGTACCAAAGAATTTTCATGTATCCGCAACCAATTCTTCTCTATACCTCAATTGTCAGAAATGAGAAAGTCCTCGCCCCCTACCTTACAGTCATGAGTGGTTTGGGGCTTATGATCGGCTTATATCACCATGCCATGCAACTTCTCCCCAAGAATCTAGCGCTTCCCTGTAAAGCCATTGGCGGAGTCTCATGCATCGAAGGCTACAAATTTTATTATGGGTACATCACTTTCCCGCTTATGTCTGCCACTGCTTTCCTTCTTATCATCTTATTTCTCAATCTCTATCGTCTAAAAGTTAAATAACTCATGTTAAAAATCGTCCAATCACCAGCGACCGTGCTGAACACCGCCGCCGAAGCTGTTACTCAGTTTGACAGCGCAATCCAAACGCTTGTCCAGGAAATGGAAGAAACACTTCTTGCCCAAACTGACCCAGAAGGAGTCGGCCTAGCCGCGCCTCAGGTAGGAATCAGCAAAGCTATTTTTATCATGAAATCAGCACCCGAGGCTAAAACCGAAATTTGTATTAATCCTCACATCGTTGCATCTGAAGAATCTCCCAACCCTACATCTAAACCTAAAAAGAATACACCGCTTGAGGGTTGTCTCTCCATCCCGCGTATTTGGTCACCTGTGAAACGAGCGAAACGAGTTCAACTTGCCTATCAAGACACCAAAGGCAAGAAAATCACCAAATGGTACTCTGGCTTCAAGGCTACCATTGTCCAACACGAGGTTGATCACCTTCAGGGTGTCTTATTCACTCAACGCGCGCTTGAACAAAAAACTCCTTTATATGAGGAAAAAAAGAAGGGCAAACTGGAGAAATTAGATTATTAAGACTCAGACTGTTTAGAAGCCTCAAGATTCATTGCCAAAGTAAGGAAGGGATGCACGCCCTCGGCGACATCTTTACGAATACGCTTTAAGCACTTTGTGCACAAATTGACTGCTTTGTTTTTACCATCCACCAGTATTTCCACTCTCTGAAGATTAGGAAGGAAAATACGCTGCGTCTTGGGAGCTCTTTTTTTCCAGCGTCCACCAGCCACGCCTCGGTGATGAGTATGGGAACGGCCGTATAAAGCGCTTTTACCGCAGTGATAGCAAAACATATGTGTTTATGATATCATGAAAACTACCCAAAATCAACCATGATCGCCACGCTTTTCCAGAATCCTATAGGTTTTTTAATATACATTCTAGCCTTGGTAGTAGCCATATCTGTCCACGAGTTCTCCCATGCTTTAGTAGCCGAACGACTCGGCGACCCTACTGCCCGTCTCCAAGGCCGCGTGACTCTCAATCCTTTAGCACACCTTGATCCTTGGGGGTCTTTACTCTTACTGCTGGTGGGATTTGGGTGGGGTAAGCCTGTAGTCTTCGATCCATATAATTTAAAAAACCCCCGAAGAGACAGTGCTTTGATCTCTTTAGCGGGTCCTTTTTCGAATTTTCTAATAGCTATATGTAGCTCTATATTATGGATATTGTTAACATTTATTAATATTCCTATATTATTAGCTATAGGCTCTGTTTTGTTTTTTTATCTTATACGAGTAAATATCCTCCTTGGAGTCTTTAACTTACTTCCCATCCACCCTTTGGACGGCTTCAAAATCGTTGGCGGTGTTCTCCCCCGTGACAAAGCACATGAGTGGTATCAACTTGAGCGGTATGGCTTCTTATTTTTAATCATCCTTATTATCCCCTTTTTCGGTAAGTATTCAATGCTCGATTACTTCATCACGCCTGTGATCTCGTTTCTTGTTAATCTACTCACTCCTCATGTGTTTGGGTTCTCGATGTAAAAAGTTACTGAGCAGCTTTGTAGGTACACGCCACGTAGTCCGAAGTACTACACCCCTTGGAGAAGTTAGCCTTGATAAGGTCGCAATTAGTCTCGGTTTTACAGTTTATTGAAGGTGCGCTGGTTGGTGCAGTGGTTACGGCTGTAGCATCGTTGGGTATAACTAAGTGTTGGATGGACTTACCAGTGGTTTTTTTCTGGGTGCCTGAAGTCGGTGTACTGGCCGAATCTGAGGCTGTTGTGAATGTCCAGGACACACCGCTATTTGAGTAATCAGTGTCTGTGGCACCAATAATATTAAAATAGTACGTAGTGCCTGCCTCAAGAAGGCTCAATTCAACCTTGTGTTTTTTACTGGCCTCTGTCTCCGGAGCAATTGAGGTCAGATCAGACTCGGCAGCACCTTTGCCATACCGCACGCCTTCTTGTACAGGGTTATCTGTCTCCCAAGTGATCACAGCCGAGGTAGAGGTGATTTCGCCTACGGCTACTGCCTGAGGTGACTCACCAGCCGCTCGGGAGTTAATGGTGCGTAATCCGAAAAATAAGCCAATTACTGCTATAACTACACCGATACCTATAGCTAAAAATCTACCTTTTACTGGTTTAACCGTGAGTGCCATTATAGTTTAATATAACGAAATAAAGCGCCTGCTATCAAGAGCACAAACCCTCCAACTGCAATCGGCGCTGTACCATCAAATCCACCGCTTTGAGGCAAAGCTGTCGGCAGCACCGTGGTGGGAGTCGGAACAGTTCCGCTACTCCCTGTGCCTGAGACCGTCACAGCCGAGGATTGATCCTGCGTACAATCGATAATATTGGTGGCATTGATATCTGCTTTGACCACCTTAGACGAATTGCTGGCTGCTGCGTCACAAAAGTACTGCAACGTAGCTGAACCGTTGGCCAAAGCTTTGAAAGTGATTGTGGCAATTGTGCCCTCTCCAGACTTAGGTGAAGCTGGCACAGTCGTACCCCAAATCGAGACCTTACCTGAGGCTATATTATTGCTCACTGTCGGGAAATAGGTGCCAGCGGTGACCGTTTGTGCCTCAAGCAGTGTGGCGTTATATGTCACATGAGCATCAGTACCTGCAATTTCGTCCGTACCAGGATTGACAATAACTTGTATTTGAAATGTATCGCCGGCTGCCACTGATATCGTGGATTTATCAAATTTAAGATACCCTGCAGCTTGAGCCGCCGAAGCGCTGACACTAAAAAAAACTACTGCGATGAGTGTGGTTATCAAGTAACTGCCTATTTTTTTCATGAAAATATCAATAAATTGCTACTGTTATTGGGGATAGCTGGGGTAAAAGCACCGCTGAGGATGTGTCAACCATCTTCGTTCTCTCGGGACCAGCCATCGACTGTATTGACACTGTTGTTGTACCTTTTTTCTTTGGTTTGAGAGTGATGCTGAGTAAATTATCGCCGTTGAGCATGAGTTGGCCAGAGTAAGAAGGAATTTTTGTGCCTGTGATCGAAATCATGCCAGTTTTATTAAAAGGCACTACCTCAAAATTAGTATTGAGCGTTTTTGTCGAAACAATATCAAAAAACTCAGGATCAAAGCTTATAAGTGCATCGTAGCCTACGATATCATGCATCGAAGAAGATGCGCTCACTTGCAATGATACTTGGTCAGTCTGGGCAAATTGAGTTGCTCCGGTAGTACTGGTCAATTTCATCCAAAGATTATCTTCTACAGGAGGAACCGATGTTGGAGCAGGCATACGCTGCGTACTGGAGAAATATCCCCTACTTTGAGCGGTATAAATCACCACGCCCAATACCACTATCGAGATCGCTAAAAATATCAGCGCTCGATTCATATTTTTTTTGGTAGTTTGAGTTGATTGATCCATATTAAAAATAGACTTATTGACCTTCGACTGAGTCATCGTACTTAATACTCAGTGCCGCGATCACCAAAGAATAATCTTGCGTGTCAATATTATTGTCAAGGTTGAGATCGGCATTACTCAGTATAGCAGGATTGGTGTCACCGAAATGCTGACGAATGTAGGCTGTATCCTCAGAATCAATGACGCCATTTTGCTGGCCATTGGTGATCGGTAAATCTCCTGCCAAAAGTAGTATGCCTGTGAAATCCAAACCAGTTACTCCTTGCAGAAGGGCTAAGTTATCTCGTGTGCAATGATATAAGCCGCCAGCTGGTTCTTTGGGAGAATTGTCACAAATGCGCTTTTGCAAGTGTTTAGGACCTTTAAGATAAATTGAGTATTTTGGAGCCGGGCCGACTGGATCAGGAGGCAGATTGACTGTTGCTCGACCTGACCACGTACCATCGTCGGCCGGAGTAAATTGCACTGTCTGAGTTATATCTGAGGCCAAACCCACTCCCTTTACGATTACCCGCACAGCAATTGGGCTAATATTCTGAGGCTTGGTAGTTATTCCCTGAAATCTTACTTTGAAATTAAGAGTGCTATTACCACCTGATGGTGCAGGTGTCGGCGTGCCGCCAGGGAAACATGGCGCCTCAATATTAGGTGAACACGTTGGGGTGGGCGTGGAAGTAGGTACCCCACTTGATTGGTTAATGACTAACTCGCCGCCTATGGCATCGACCAAATCTTCTGGGCCGCCTAAGTTTCTCCTAAAATTATGAGGTACATTGTAATCGAGGCCAATTATCGATCCAGCCGACGATGTCGCCGTCAAATCGAGGTCAACCACCTTATACGTTTTGCCCTGTACGATGGGGTAGCCGACGTCGCTTGAAATATTGCCCACCACATGGATTCTCCCCGTTGTGTTGACGGTAGCCAAATTGGCATCTGTGTCGCCGACCCCATCGCCTAGCATATACCCTATATGCCTGACTTGCACTTTGGCTGGATCAAACGTCACCGTGAAATCATATCCATTAGTGTTAAAACTTATACCCGGAAACAAAGTAATCCCGGTGGCAAAGTTGTCACCTGGAGACACACTAATCGTTGAAGGATTAAATTGAAGCTGTAGCTGCTCAACCGCCGCCCTGCCTTTTTGGACTTCTTGCCGATACAAATAATTCACAAAAAAGGCAAAGGTCATCGACACCAAAGCAAGGAAAAAGACTAATTTAGCAACATGCTTCTTAGCAAACACCATCATAGACAATTGGTTTAAGAATAGCACAGCAAAAAACCCCTTGTCAACTCGATTAGATCACTTTAAGCAGCCTAAACAATAAGAAGGAAATCAAATAAAAAAGCACAACCTCAAACAGAGGTAAATATAACGTCAAAAAAACCGCAATAATCGCCAAAATAAAAAAAGCTTCATTATGTATTGCAGGAAGCAAGCCTTTCGTCAGTAAAATCAGGATGATAAGAGTGAATAAAGTCGTTTTATCAAACCATACCAGATTCCAGCCGAAAAGCATCGCTACTCCTACTAAGAGAGCTGCTAATATAAGGAAAATTTCCTTTGTATCTAAATAAAACGGTCCTATATACATATTAAAACTATAAAGATTTTATTGTAATTCTTCAACATCTTGTTGAGTGGGCGCCGCCTGACCATCAGGAACTTGTATTTTGATCGTTTTACCATTTATGTGAAACACGTATTCGATCCATTTCACGTCTTTTTCCTGGACCACTGTGTATGAATAATTTTCATCTGTTTTGGCATAGACGCCTTGTACTAATGGAACAAGTGATTTATCTTTGAGTTTCTGCTCGGGCAGCTTATTACCAAGTGCATCCACCAATGTTCTCCCCTCGCCAGTCACTGCATTAAAGCGTGCGGCCGCATACTTACCCAAGTGCGGCCGCACTTGTGGAGTATTGGCTACAAATATTTCCTTATTTAGAGTTGCAGCGATCAAAAGTCCTCCCAAGATTGCACCAAAAATTTTTCCGTAAATCGAGAATTTTTTCATATTATGGATTACTACAATTATATGTAACTTGTATATCTACATTGCGGTTAGCGTGTAGCTGTGCCCAGGTACGCGTCACTACCGCTCCCCTAGGTCTTCTGAAAGTGGTATTAGTACCATCAACATCAATTACTAAGTATGGTTCAAATAAAAACGTTGAATTTTGGTTAGTTGGTGACCAGTTGATCGTATAATTCACCACTACAGTACCGCGGTAATCGTAATACTGGTCATATGCTATTTCAGGCGCTCCATTGGCTATTCGATTGCTCAAATCATTTTGATAAAAATTTACCCCTAACTTTCTTGCCCGAGCAGGTGATGATGGTGGTCTACAACCGATTGTTTGTCCGGTAATGCTCACAGCTACTCTGACTGCTGTTGTTGGAATAGGAGTGGGAGTATTGCCATAGTTCGGAGGTAATGTTATTGGGTTGGGTCCGGTAATACGTGGTGTTGCTGTAGGAGGAATTGGGCACGTATTAGTGCGTTGACAATTGGGGTCAGTCGTTGGAGTGATCGGGCATGAATTATTGATTGCACAGTTAGGATCAGTTGTTGGCGAAGGCGTCGGTCCGTGAGTAATAGTCGCATTAGGAGGCAGCGGCGTACAACGGGTTGTTGGTATGGTATATGGGCTATTGCAATACCAATAATTGCCGTCGCTCAAACGTACACACCCTAATGTCGATCCGCACTGAGGAAATGGTACGGGAGTGTTGGTGGGCTGACGTGGTGGTGCCGGGACTGGCGTGTTAGTTGGTTGGGGTTGAGGGGTCGCTGTCGCTCCTGGCCTAGAAGTTGGAGTAGCGGCTTGAGGAGGTGTCGCCGTTGGTGCGACTGGCGTTGCTGTAGCTTGCGGTGGTACAGGTGTCGCCGTTGCCTGAGGAGGAGCTGGTGTATTGGTCGGATTATTGGGTCGCGTGCCATATTTAAGAGTCATGCAGCGGAAGTTCCGATATCCAGGAGTTTGCGGACCAGTAAATCCGTAACAATAATTACTATTGGCCGGATTTACTTCACCCTGTATCGTATTTTGTTTACAAAAGCTATTTTCTGATATACCCTGAGCATTGGCGCATGAATTATAGGCAGCATTGGGCGACCCGGGAACTAAGTAGCCTGCTCCATTGTTTAAATTATCAAAATCCTGTTTATTGTTGTTGCAGTCGGCTTCCCAATAATATCCATTTGGAGCCGCTACTGCAGGGTAATCAATACAGTCAGTTTCGGATGCACGGGTGGCGGTGGTATTGGCATTATGATTAGTAACCAAAGCAGAGAAAAAAACTCCTAGCCCTACCGCAATCATCGCGCCAATTGCAAGAAGTGTGACAACTTCTCCTCTTTTTGACGCGTTTCTCATTATATCTCAACGTATCATAGCGCAGATTTAAAGTCAATATCTAGTATGATCCAGTTTGTTATTGACAAGTCATGTTTGATTTTTTATAATGGGTGAAATGATAACAGCAGGAAAGAGCCATAGTAAAGTCTCTTTGAAAGATCTTCCCGACTTATTGACGATTCGAGAAGTCGCCAATCTCCTTCGTGTCTCAGCGCTCACTATAAAACGTTGGGGTAAAAAAGGTAAGCTCCCGGCAATTCGTATCAACTCACGCGGCGATCGACGCTACAAAAAAGACGTCGTCCTCAAACTACTTGGCGTCGAAGAAGAATAAATTACTCTCCCTTATATTTCCCAAAGGTCAAAAAACGCAAAAGGAGCTTCAAGACATTTTTTAACGTACTTGGCTTTTCATTATATGAGTCGCTGGGCTCAAAGGAGCTAATTTTTTCAGGAGAAAAAGGTTGTTTGGGTTTCTGGGTAGCAATACTTTTAAGGAGATCTTGAATTTTTTCCTGATCCGCAGATTGAGGTACAGATGGAAATTGAATCGGATGTAAATCAGGTACTTCGCTGGAGATGGGAATCGTAGTCTCTATTCCTACCATCTCATCTTTCCCCTCTTCCATATTAGGGTTGATGAATTAAGCCTTGCAGTTTGTTGCGGATTTCTTCGATTTGCTCGACTTCTTGCTTTCTGCCGGATAAAATTTCCTCGTAATCTGTGTGTACAAGCTCGAGTGCTTGATCTTGCATATCTCCAGTCACCGCCACTTTCCCCTCCTCTGCTTCGGCTAATAATTTTTCCAGTTTCAGATCTGCGAGATCATCGGTCATTTCATCAAACGCTTCCCAGCAGATATTTTTTAGTTCGTTTTGTCGATCTGCCGAATATCCTCCCATATTGGTAAGATCACGACGGTCATCTGCGGTAAGCGGCAGGATTTTTATTATGTCTTCAAACGTGTAATTGGTCATATGTATTTAAAAAAATTAAGGCGTCGGGGTCGATGACTCTTCTTCCTCAATTGGACTAGTAACTGCTGACGTCTCACTGTTGAGCCCCAAACGCTTCTTTCTGGCGGCATCGATTGCCTCGGCAAAGCGTTTGGCTTTGGCAATTTGTTCTCGGTGTCGAGGGTGAGTCGGATCAAAATAATCTGTGCTGTCAGTAATATTCCATTGATCGATAATTCTTCGAGTAAGATCTTGTAAATTGCCGTCTGTCTTATAAAAGTATATACGTTTTTCATAATCTACCACATCAGTTTCAGGCGGAGTGAATGCCACATCTTTGCCAATCGCCTGCATACGTTCAAGTTGAGTTCTCATCGCCGCTCTCTCTGTATCATCAATCGACAACCGGCCGGCAAAGCCTTTTCTAACATCATCATTCAGACGACTGCGTATTTTCCGTATAAGCGCTGAGTTCACATCTCTTTTCTGATCTAAAGTAAAAATATTCACAGGTGGAGTACGACCTTCGTTGTAAATTTCGGCAAAAAGATCAGGACTCAATAAGTTAGATGCTTCACTAAATAGCTGCTGGTGCCCTGAGGAGACTGATTCTTCGCCAAACATGAGTTGCAGTGTCCGTATATATGCTTCGGGATAATCACGATAGTAATCTCGTGCATAATCAAATTTGATTTTATTGCGATTACGGACTCTATTGCTAATCTCTTCACTTTTTTCGCTAGGTAATAAGTGTTTCTCATAGGCATGAAATGCAGATCTGAGATACGCTTGCTCAACATCCGCTCCTGAAATCTGCAATTTCTCAGCCTGCAACTTACTAACTTCTTCTTCAAGATAAGCTTTTAGCTCCTCAAGTGTCACTGTCGCCAGACTTGGATCTCGAGCGCGAATTTCGGCTTCAAGATTGGTCAACTTATCAAATTCGATCTGATTGGTGAAAATTGCGTCGTTTTTCTTTTGTAGTTCATCAAACTGAGTTTTGATTGCATCCTGATCAAGATAGCGATTCAAACCTGCCAGTTCATCTTTACGCACCTTGACTTCATCTTCCAAACCCACAGTAGGAGGCGTGGTTGTCGAATCGCCTTCAATTTTTTTATTGAGTCGATCGATTTGACTCTCCAATTGGGTAATACGCCCCTCTATCTCAGGTTTTTCTGCTGTCGCCGCATCTCTAATTTCCTGACTGGCACCACCCGATATTCTACCTGAAGTTTTGGTTAAGTTCGAACGCTCTTCGTCGAGAGTTTTATTAAGAGATACTCTTTCTGCTTCAGCACCGTTAAGTCGTGTTGTAAACGTAGTTATTTCACTGTTGAGTTGAGGTACACGATTTTCTTTTTGATCAACAATGTCTGGGTATGTACCACCCGATGCCGTATTTACTGCACTATTTATAGCCGACCGTATCGTATCTCTTTCTCTGGTAGACTCATCTATAGTTTTCTTGTGGTCAATACGCCTTTTAATTTTGGTGAGTTCTTCATCTCGCTTCTTGCGCTCTTCTTCTAATTGATCTCTTCTACGGGTCTGCTCGGGAGTTAAAACTTTGGGCCGATCCAAAACTCGGATGTTCTCTCGGACAATAGATCCAAGCAAATTTTCTTCCTTTTTTTCTCGTTCTTCTTTTAGCCTTTGAGTCGTTTCCTTCTTGATGCGATCGGTAATTTCTTTTTCTATCAAGTTTATTTCGGCGTATACACGATCTCTTGTATTTACTCCTAAAGCTGGACCTTTTTGCTCGGCGTCTAAGTAAGCAGCCTGAATCCGACTCAAATATCTGCCATCAGAAGTAATTGTATTCGGTCTAATAGTTCCTCTCGGTCTACCAATAGCAGTGTAAAAATCAGACCGGGCTTTGGTAATCTGGTCAATTCTACCTGCCAAACGCTGTTTCTCTGCATTGGCTTCTGATGGATCGGTAATCACGGCATTAATGCCATATCGATTGATTGACTCAAGATATTGAATCTGTGCATTATCAAGTCCTCGGGTACTATATACAACATTAGTGTCACTAATATCTCTATCTCGAATACGTATGCGGTAATATAAGTTTTGATCCTCTGGATGTTCAGGTCTCATAATCCACTCTGAAAATCTTGCGCTTAGTCTCAACTTATTAGGCTTATCAGCATTACGGTCAACGTATAAGTGGTCATGATAGCGCAGCATGGGTCTGTCACCATCAACCCAGGCACCAGTTGATTTTTGCAGCGTCGCGAGTTCCCACTCGGTTAGTTTCAATGCTACTGCCAAAGCCTGAGGAGATGAACGGACAAACTCAAGCGCTTTATCTTTAAGCTCATCATCTTTCATGCCAGGATATTGTTTTTTAAAGTCAGTCACAAATTGAGAAATAGAACTATTTATTGGTAGTGGACCGGTAGCTTTTGAGTCTTTAAAAGTACCAAACATACGTTGCACAGTTTCTGCTAACGTTTGCTCGGTCGATTTAGTAACTGAAAACTCTTTATTTAAGCTTTCACCTGACTCAGAAAGGTTTTTATACAGAGGCTGTTTCCGATATTTAGTCTCGGAGCGCATTTTGGTCTCGTTAAGTGGTGTAGATTTGCTGACTCCACGTATTTCAGAATCAGATACCTCACGTGCCATATGTCTTCAATAGTATTTGATTTTTTCCGTGAATTCAAGTATGTTTCATTGTATGGAAACTCCAACCGGCGTTGCTCCTGTTGAGGTACGACGCGGTATGCCTAATACTGAAGGCCCCAGAGTTGTACGGCATGCCTTTCTCAGAAAAGCGAATGAAATACATCAACTTCAAGGAAAAGAAAGATCCGAAGCGATGCGTGACCCTGCCAAATCTGAAATAAGTTTTTATGGCAAGCTTACCGAACTTAGTACACGACCTGATCAAACCTTCGTCAAACCCGTGTCGTTAAAAGAAGGTCAACCGCTTCGACTTGTTGCTGATGGTGGTAATTTTCGCTTAGCTCGACCAGATGAACGATCTAATGTCATCACTGTCACAGCTTTAACCGGAGTTCAAGAAGGTAAATTCCTGTGTCGCAGCGATAATAAGGATATGGGAATATTTGATGTTTCTGCCCAAACACTTCTTGACGCCCAACTAGCTGCAGCATACCAGCAAGGAAAAAGTCAATTCGGAGAAGCCGAGCAAACAATTATCGAGACATACATCGAAGCAAAGCAAAAAAATTCGGGCGACTTCAGCATGAATTCTATCGATAACGCAACTTTGAAAGAAGCCGAACAACAAGCTCAGATTTTCACAACCGAGGATATCCAATCGCTTGTCGATACTAAATATGCCAACTCCGACGTACCTGATCTAGCAGATGACGCCACTGAAGAACAAACCAAAGAGCGAGACGAAATTATCCAAAAAAATCAAGCCAACTCCCAAACAAGACAAGAAATCATGAATATTTTTAAAGGTACTATACCCACTCCAGATGAACTCGCCGAACTTGTACAACATGAAGGTCTTGACGATACTGCCTTGAATAAACTCGGACTAGAAGCCAAAAAGCAAGTAGCCAATATACAAGAGCTCTTGGATACCAAAAAAGTTGGTGATAAAATTCCCACTGCTGATGGTGGGGAACGCAAGATTACTCAAGAAGACCTTATAGAGTGGCGGGCTTCCTTGGAGATCGCCCAAGCTCAGGCACAAGCTCTCTCAAGTGGTTCAGTCCAAGAACTGTTTAATCAAGCGTTCAAAGTCATTGAATCTGGCGCAATCGGTCATGACGATACCCGTGCCCTGATTCAACATCTCCTTAATCAAGATTACGATGAGATGGCAGCGCTCGCTGTAGATATTGCCACCACCGATCAGGCCCAAGACGCAGAGTCACGAAAACGCAAACTTCTTCAGAAAGAGGCTCTTAAAGAACGCCTAAAAAGTATGGGTAAAATGGGCGGTATGGGAGGTGGTGTCGCAGCAGTCATGGTCGTAATACTTATGATGCAGTCCCTCAAGGAGACGACAGGAGGACAACAACAGTAACATGCTCTGCCCAACATGCCAACAGCCGCTACAAACTCAAACTTTAGATAACCAGCGATTATGGCACTGTATAAATTGCGGTTCGACTTTTTTTGATGAAAATAGTATTAACCGAATTAGTGCCAAAACTGCCGAGACTCTCGCCGCCAATAAAAAAATCCCTATCAATCCACCAGCACAATTAATTTGCCCCCGCGATAACATTTTTCTTCTGCCGCTTGATGAAGAATCTATTCCCAAACACGTAAAATTATTCCAGTGCCCCCAATGTAAGGGACTGTTAGCAAGCCCCGAAGATCTAATAGCCTTTAAAAAGGCTCAAGAGGCCAAAGTCAATTATTTCAAACTCTGGCAAATTCCTTTACCCACCCTGCAATCGGTAATTGTCATCAGCTTTGTTGGGATTATTTTTGTAGGTTTCCTCCTATCCAATACTCTTCTACAAGGCAATTCTCTCAAAAATACTCAAGCAACTGATGTTGTACATAATATAGCGATTACTACCACTGGGCAGTATTTTTTCATCACGTTTAAGACAGAAATTCCTCTCAAATCGCAGATTATTTTTACCGATCAATCTTCAGGTATCAAACAAACTAAGGATGTGAGTAAAACATTTACCACTTTGCACCAGCTGGTCACAGGCGATATCAACCGCTCCGATTCATATATCTACCAAATTGTTCTTATTGATAAATCAGCTAACGTAGTTTTAACTACCCCTCAACCTCTTGAAGCGCGGTGAAGTTTTTTGAGTACTTTAGCGACTTTTTTTTCCACTCCGCGCAGTTCAATGCTGGCATTTTGTGGATCGACGATATTAACACTTAAACCAGTTCCAAGTTCAAATCCGGCACGATGGATAAATCGAGGAATAATACGGATATACCAATTTTCCTTAGGATAAATATAAAAATTGTAGCCAAACGGTATGCTGGAAATTCGGTGGTCTTTGTAAATACGATAGAGCCGTTTTAACATCCTCTGCAAAGTATCGGCCAGCACTTTGATTTCTTCATCTTCAATATCGCCATAGAAAGCACCGGGTTTTTTGGACGAAATCCACACCTCATACGGCCACTGTGAAAAATCAGGACAATAGACGGTAAATTTGGCATTTTCTTCTACCACATTGTTTAGAGGCTCAACCGACAACGTATCCAGGTTAATTTGAGAAGGCACAACCACAAGTTGTGAATGGGGATGAACGAGCGAGCTACCAGCATGCTCACCGTGATTGCAGAAAATGATGACCTGTCCAGTTTTACGGTAAAAATTATAACGATCTCGATACGCTTTAAGAATTAATTCTACCTGGGCTACAGGCAAGTCTTGGATATCTGCAGTATGGTCGGGAGAATGGATGATAACTTCATGGATATCAGTGACTGGAAATTTATTGCGCACTACTCGTACCAACCAACCTGGTTTATCTTTGTCTCCTTTACCCAACCTAAAAACTTCTCCAGCACTCATCGATTCATTGTTGGGACAAAAAGGACATCTCTTGGTACCTACTTTGGCGCTAGAATCATCAGGTCTTGATAATCTTTGCGAAGAAATAATTACCCATCGACGCGAAACTATATCTGGTACATACCGTGCCATACTTTATTTATATCAGCTTTGCATGCCAATATGCAAATACTCAAAATTCATCAGAAGATTTAGGAAGTTTTGCCAAAATTTGTGCGAATATATCGGGTAGTAGTTTCATTTCTTCGGCCGTAAAATTTTGCAGCACATACGATTCGCCAGAAATGGGTTGCTCTCCCCGATTATCCACTCCGATACGTATACGATAAAAATCTGGCTCCCCCAACCTGTTCTCAATCGAGTCAAGACCATTGTGGAGTTTGGGACCGACAGCAAACTGAGTCTTGTATTTCCCAAAAGGAATATCTAAATCATCATGAGCCACATACAAAGATGACAAAGGTATTTGATAAAACGAAGTAATTCTCTGAACAGAATCTCCCGAGGCATTCATGAAAGTTTGAGGCTTAGCAACAACATATTTTTCACCTTGATACTCAAATCTACCCAGTTCCGCACCGAATTTATCTTCGTGATTCAGCTCCTCTAGAACTAAAGCACCAAGATGAATCATGTGTTTCACAAAATAATCTATAAACATGAAACCCACGTTATGGCGATTATTTTTATATTTTTCTCCTGGGTTACCGAGGCCGATCAAAACTAACATATAATTGATTGTAACATAAATCCTATAAATTTCTTACATAAGTCTATCTAGACTGTTAGAATAGTCCGTAAAAAAACCCATTTCCAGATTATTCTTACCAAACTCTTACAAGCCCTTGACACTTATTTTTTATCATGTTATAGTGTTACTACATCTCACTTCTCACTGACTACCTCCACTTTAACAGTTTAATTAGTTTGTATGCAACCAGTTGATTTGTCGCGCCTGAGAAATCTTTCTGTTTCCACTCTCGAGAAATTAGTTACCGATGACGGTATTTATGCCTCTTCTGCCATGGGTATGGAAGGCTTATATCACGGTTTTTTTGGTCGTGACACTGCCATCACGGCTTACCTTATCTCCCAAACCGAACACATGGGAAAAAATAGTCAATTTTTATATAAAGCAGTCGGCGGTTTAGTGCAACTTATGAAATGGCAAAGTAAAGAAGACAATCCGCACACTGGCGAAGAACACGGTAAATTCCCCCACGAAATACGCCTCAACGAGAATGATTACAAGCATCTAACTTCTGATCTGACAGCTAAAGGCTGGAAATCATGGTACGTCGACCCCAACGATAAAGTCTTAAAAAACTGGGATACCGCCGACGCCACTCAGCTCTGGATTATAGTCATCTCACGCATGTATGAAAAAAATATGGTCGAGATGAACAGTGAAATGCGCTCTGCACTCAAGTATGGACTCATGTGGACCCTACGTAATATTCGTGATTTTCAGGGCTTTGCCGGATTTGCTTATGATGCCGAAAGACCATGGGCTGGCTGCATGAATCAAACTTGGAAAGATAGTGAACTGGCATATATGTATGAAGATGGCAGAAAAGCCTTGCCGAATCTTAAAGATGTATTTGTTAACGCACTTTCCTGGTGTGCTCTCCGCTACGGAGCCAAAGTTTTTGAAACCTTTGATCATGATTTTGCCCACTTACTCACAACCGAAGCAGCGGCTCTCAAACAACGCTTTAACGAGCTTGATCGAGGATTTTTGATGCAAGATAAAAAGAGTGGTTTTTATTATGCCGAAGCCCTAGACCACGAGAATAACCAACTCAAAGGGATTTCTTGTGATCCGGCCATGGCTCTGTGGGCTTATTGCGATGGCGAGACTATTATCGATAGCCAATATATCCCCCACGTTGTAAAACGCATTATGAGTACAGATATGTTTGATTCTGAGGCTGGTATTCGCACCTATAGCTGTGAAGGTAAAGCCTACGATCCTATCCTCTATCATCGTGGGCCTCATACGTATTGGCCGTTTGTCAGCGCGCTCATCGCCGACGGACTCAATCACTTCGGCTATGGCTATGAGACGAAGCAACTTTTGACTGCCATGGTCAAGGGTGTACAAAAATTTGATAGCTGTATTGAGCTTTTCGTAAAAAATAACGACAATTACGAACGATTCAAGAATCCTCTTGCCGACCAAGTAAGCTGCACTGACCAAGCATGGACTGCAGCCGCAGTTTATTACGC
This sequence comes from uncultured Gammaproteobacteria bacterium, assembly GCA_964387955.1. GTDB lineage: Bacteria > Patescibacteriota > Microgenomatia > UBA1406 > GWC2-37-13 > CAYLXX01. The sequence continues at coordinate 6,096 of CAYLXX010000013.1, read as the reverse complement.
GACACAATATTTAGGGCAAGAAGCAATTTAAAGGTAGTTAAAATTTTTTCATCTTTATTACTGATTTATTACTCGGTACTAACCTGAATCAAATTATAAATTCATACACTAATACTATGGACGATGTCCAAACTCCCTACTCTCTCCTTATAAAACAAATTGAACTCCAATACCTCCACTTCGGCCGTAAATGGGTGCTGTTTACAGATATAGACCGCACTGCCTATCGACGCGGGATCGATAATAGCCAACTTGGTCAACAAATTGAAATTGGCAAATGGGGCTTGGTATACGTCACCGGCCGTCACCTGGAAGGCGTCATTGAACTTCTCCAAAAAGGAAAACTCAAAAAACCCCACGCAGTTGCAACTAATGTCGGCACTCGCCTGTATTTTTTAAAAGTAGACTCAGAGGATAAAAAAGAAGCTGAGCTCACGTGCAATGATTTTATAGAAGATGTCGAATTTGTCAAAAAAGCGATTGATACGGGATTTAAGAAACGATTAATTCATGGTAAGGGAAGAGATCTAATAACTATCATGCATGAACTTTACCCGCAATTTGAACTGCAGTTTCAGGAACATGAAAAAGATGATCGCTGGAAGACGGTAGGGTCAGTGGTAGATCCGTTTAAAGTAAGTTTTACGTATAAAATACCTCAAGGAACACCCAAAGAGACTAAGAAAAATTTTATTCGCGAGATTAAGGAGTTTTTTGCAGGTTGCTGCACAGTAATTTCGCTTGATATCGAGTGTCAGGAAAAAAATACCTGGTGCCTAGATATCGTACCTTTTGCCAAAGATAAAGCTGTCAGGTATTTGAATCGTAAATTTAAGGTGAGAGGCATCGTCGCCGGCGACAGCGGCAATGATCTCCATATGCTTTTTGGCAAGATTGGTGAAGCTACTCGCGATTTCTTGCGGATATGCGTTGGCGGCACAACCCACGATGTATTAGAAGAGATTTCCAAGTTGAATATCAGGCAAGAAATCGCCTCCTGGGCGTATCGCAAACACACCGACTCTGATGATTTCATGTATGCCTATATAGAACCCAGTAAAGAATGCCTCGGCCCCATCTCCCTCGCCCAAGCTATGAAAGAGGCGGAATTTGCTCACACTTCCTCCTACATCTCACCCGAAAACTAAGTGTCACCCGATTTGCTCTATTTATTATTGTGTATAATTAGTTTTTACCTGTTATTATGGGTAAATAATTTTTTAGGCCAATATGACAAATACCAATGTTAAAAAAGTGCATCGCGTGTGTATGATGAATCCCCACGGGTATGTAGAATATCCTCCTCCATTAGGCAAGACTGATACAGGCGGCCAGACTACTTACGTTTTACAACTTGCACGAGCTCTTGGTAAAAAAAATATCAAAGTCGATATCGTCACCCGACAATTTGATAATCGCCCTCAAGAAGAACAACTCTGGGAAAACGTCAAGATCGTCCGTATTCCAGCAGGACCGGCTGGATTTGTCCAAAAGGAGAAAATGTACGAACTTATACCCGAAATGATGGAGAATTTTATGCATCATATTGAGAAGACTCGCAAAAAATACGACGTCATCCATTCTCATTACTGGGACGGCGGGTATGCCGGTATTTTGCTGGCCAAAATGCTCGACATTCCTCATATCCACACACCCCACACGCTTGGAAAAATGAAAAAACTCGAGATGTCGGTTGAGGAACTCCCGCCTCAGAAACTTAAACCAGCCTACCGCTATCATGTCCGTATCGCCATCGAACAAAAAATCTACAATAGCGCCCATGCTATAGTCGTCTTGTGCGAAACTTCACGCATCCAGATGCTCCAGCACTACATTATTGACTTTGAAAAAATTCACGTCATTTATTCTGGCATCGATACTAAATATTTCAATCCCGAAAAAACAGAATACGATAAAAAAGTCCATTTCGAGAAAAACGCTATTTTAACTGCCAGCCGGCTTGTACCTGCTAAAGGCTTAGACCGCGTCATTGACGCCTTGTCTCTTATCAAAAATCGAGTCGACTACCAATATTATATGGTTGGCGGATCATTTGTAGAAATTGGCTCCAGTGAGGAAGAAGCCACCGAAAAACAGCTCATTGAGTTGGTGAAAAAAAATCATCTTGAGAAACGAGTGACATTTGAAGGCACCAAAGATCACGATCACGAAATGCCAGCCTACTACCGCAACGCCGATGTTTTTGTTCTTGCCGGCCGCTATGAGCCGTTTGGCTTAACGGCACTTGAGGCTATGGCCTGTGGTACAGCCCCAATTGTCTCTTCTGTTGCCGGCGCCCGCGAAGTTATTATCGATGGCTTAAACGGATTTATTGTTGACACACACAACCGCAAAGCTCTCTCAGAAACAATCTATAAACTGCTCACTGACACCAAACTACGCAAAAAAATTTCGGAGAATGCGGCTTTCACTATTAAAGAGCATTACTCATGGGATAAAATAGTCGATAAATTTATCAATCTTTACAAAAGGCTCATATGAAAATAGCGGTCATTGCTCCGATTGAAGAATCTGTGCCTCCTAAAAAGTACGGCGGTACCGAATGGATTGCATATCACGTTTCAGACGGTATGGGTAGACGAGGACATGAAGTAGATGTATATGCCAGCGGTGACTCAGATTCCAAATCGCACTATAACTTGATCTCGCTTGTTCCTCAAAGCATTCGCACACTCCCCAATATCGGTGACGACGCTAGGATGCGCGAGTCAACAAAGCTACTTGCCTATGCCCATGTGGTCGACATCCTTAATACCGAGGAGTATGACATTATTCACAATCATGCAGGCTGGCGCTTTCTCCTTTTTGGTCGACACATCAAAACTCCGATCGTGACTACTCACCATGGCCCGCTCAGTTATCAATACCAAAATATTATTTATGAAGAGTATAAAACATACCCGCACGTCTCTATTTCCAACAACCAGCGCCGAGATTTTCCTACTCTTAATTTTATCGATACAGTGTATAACGGCATAGATATTAATCAGTTTCCCTATTTTGAAAACGCCGATTTAAACAAGCATAGCTACATGGCCTTTTTAGCCCGATTGAGCGATGAAAAAGGCGCTCTTGAAGCCGCACAAACGGCCAAAATCACCAAACATCCTCTGCATGTAGCGGCCAAAATAGATCTAGTTGATCGAGCATATTATGAAAAATTTAAACCAATTATCGATTCTCAAACTGTTAATTTTCATGAAGAATTTGGCCCTGAACAAAGATTAAAACATCTTCAAGAAGCTCGATTACTCCTTGTACCAATTAAGTGGGAGGAGCCATTTGGACTCATGTTTATCGAGGCTATGGCCACTGGCTCACCTGTGGTTACGTTTGCTAGAGGATCGGCACCCGAGATCATAGTCGACGGTGAAACAGGCTTTCTGGTGAACCAGTCAGATGAATATATACGCGGCAATTGGATTATCAAAAAAACTGGCGTTGAAGGTTTATGCGAAGCTGTGAACAAAATTTACTCTATGCCCGATGACCAATACCGCAAAATGCGCCAAGCCGCGCGCCGTCGAGTCGAAGAAAATTTCACGGTTGAAAAAATGGTCGAAGGATACGAAAATGTTTATATTAAAGTCCTTCACGGAGCTTAAACAATAAATTGCATATAGTCCATTGCAACAGTGCGTTGTTGAGGTACAATTGATGTATGCAATCGATCAAAGATATTCTTAAAAAATTCGACCCGCTCGAAGACAAATACCTTTCCCGAGAATTTCAGGCGTTTGGCGTGCACTTAGCACAAAAGCTTGAAGACGATAAACACAAAAGCTTGTACATTAAACTCGCCAAACGCCTCCCCAGGCCAGTGCTTGAAGAGGCGCTTCGGTTCGTCGTCGACTCGAAAGCTCGCCGAAAGGGGGCTCTGTTTATGTGGAAACTTAAAGAAATGGGAGCCTTAGGTGGTAAGGCTCCCGAAAGAGGAAAATCTGCTACTGTTAATGCTTAAATGATGTCCAGTTTCGTCTCTTTGGGGAGAGAAACTGCCGCTCTAATATGGTCAATGTGCTGTTTGGCAGCGACAGCTTGATTTTTGGTTTCCTCAATCAAGTTTTGTATACATGAATTTACAAACATCAAGTCATCACTGTGACGCGATTGACTTTCGAGAACGCGCAAGAAAACTTTATCGACTCTATATACTTCTTGCAATCTTTCGAGGACGGGATTAGCGGTTTTCATATCTTCAATTAAAAAATTATTAATAACTAAGACTAATCATACCGAGACAACATAAAAAGTAGACAAGAATCGAGTAAGAAATGCGTAATTAAGAAAGGCCAGATGAGTTCTTGAGAAGCCTCAAATACTCTTGTGTCCTACCAGCTTTTTGGCGAGTTTCGCGAAGAATTTTTTGCATGCATCTTTGCACACGTGCATACTGACTACCCTGTTTAATATGGCTTTCAAGAATAGGGATGAGAGCCTTATCAAGGGTATAACTTTCTCTAAGTTTTTTGTATATCAGATTAGCCATATTTGAAGTTCGGATATTATACTCTTTTTTTTATAAAAAGCGAGAGATTTGAAGTATTAGTATGCGCTATCTGCACCAGTTCCTGAAGTTCCTTCAGGAGCATTCGGGGGACAACAATAACCATTGTTGACGCAGTGATTTGGATATTCGCATTCAGCACTACAGGCTTGACCGATGTAGGTGCACGCTCCTCTAGTTGGGGTTGGAGTTGGGACGGAACTTGTTGGCCCTGGTGTTGGACTAACAATTATAGGAGGCCATGCTGAGTCATCCAGTTGCACTAAAGATGCCACTTGTCCACACGTAGCATTAAAAGTTTCAGGGGGCGCAAAGCGAGTTGCAGTTGATGAGCGATATCCAATCTCAATACTGTTAATGCCATTTAAAACACACGGCACGTCAAAGGTACGAAGTTCATTAATAGCTAAAGATATACCGAAGTTATGAGTAGCTGATTGTCCAGCGCTGACCGTGATATATTCAACTACCAAATGGTCATTTTGGAAAGGATAGTAGGAATGGTAATATTGGATAGGAATGGTTATGTTTCCTGAAGTTGGACCAGGATAATTCAAACCTATCACTGCTCCCTGAGGCGCAGGCAATTGGTCAGGTAAACATACCGCTGTATCTGTACCAGCAATTCGAGTTCCATCTGCAAACGTTGCTTGATAAGTAATATTTGATTCGTGCCCGATTTGATCACAACGTCCAAACTCATAACCTCCTGAATATTGGTGCGGCCCGAGATGACCTACTTGATTAGGAGCATTATGACTACTTAATACATAATCTACAGCATAAGATGAATTATCAAAGGCTGAGGCATAATAGTGGAAAGATGTAACTTGAGGCGGTTTATTCCCTGCTAGATCTCCCCCCGTTCCAACACCGACAATTCCAGATGATATTCCGGCAGCGTTAGAACTGTTTGAGAGATTTGAAGTGCTTAAAAGCACACCAATGATGATGATAGAAACAGCAAGAGCAATTACTCCGAAGAGGCTAAATACATTTTTCCAATTGACTTTTTTCAGGGAAAATTCAGTATCCATATCCTATTAAACTCACGATAGAGGTTTTTATATGAGTTGTCAAGAGGATTTATTATTTTAAAAATATCCGTAGACCCAAAGCGCAGTTTTGCCGATCCCCTTCTCTTTAAGATACACCTTCTTCAAACCCATCGACCGCTCGTCCTCAAACCAGATAATATGGTTGGCAGCGTAGGGAGTGGCTGATGAATCAACATAGTCAATTTCGGTTTCACCTGAGGCAGCATCTGGCTGAATAAGACAATTTTGCCATTTGCATGCATCAACAAAGTTTTTTTTGATTTCATTCAGAGGTAGAGCTGTCGCCCGCTTGATCGGCCGTTTTTTTTCGTCGACTTGCCAATCGTAGCCATACATCCCAAACACTACCGTCAATTTTTCAGGCGGTGCCGCGGCTAAATAATCGTCAATCATTTGTTTAAAATCATACCCGTATTGATCTCTGCCACTCAAAGGAAAATTTGGCCCAGGTTCCCCAAATGACTTATGAAAATCATACGCCATAACAAGCAATTCATCGCTGTGGGATGC